>JAIRVA010000051.1 GCA_031254155.1 Propionibacteriaceae bacterium | reverse complement strand
CGGGGACGAGTTCGGCTTGGACGGCGGGGTTGTCGGTGAGGAAGTCGCCGGTGACTTGGTCGAAGTTGTAGCCGCCTTCGGTGATCGTGAGGGACACGATGCGGATGGCCGGGTCGGCCAGACGGTCAATGACGGCCGTCGGGTTGTCGGGTCCGTACAGGTAGCCGATGACCGAGCCGATGATCCGGGCCTGCCACTCACCCGACGGGTCTTTGGTGACCAGGGTGTACAGGTAGTCCTGGGCGGTGAGGATGTCGCGCATCCGGGCGTCGCCGGGCAGGAGGCCGACCCCGATGATGCCATAGTCGAGGCTGTGGCCCTGGTTCATGATGTGGTCGAGGTAGAACGCTTGGTGGGCCCGGTGGAACCCGCCCACCCCGAAGTGCAGGATCCCCGGGGTGACCGCCGCCCGGTCGTACCCCGGCACCACCACCCGCCCCCCGATCAGCGGCAAGTTAGCCTGAGTCAACGCGACCATGATGTCTCCTTCCACCCGTGGGGTTCCTGGTGAGCGACTGTGCGTACCGACGAACCGACTTCCCGGTTACCAGCCTATCCCCAGACCCCCTCAATGGTGGTCGCTGGTGACATAGCTTCGCACAGCTGGCCCGTTGGTGGCCGGGAAGGCTAGGGTGCGAAGTCGTGTCGCCCGTTTTGGCCAGAGAGGCGACAAAGGTTCGCACCGCTGCTCTGTCCCCGCTCCACCAGGCGGGGGGTGTGAGCTTACGTCGCGGCGGGGGTGTCTGGCCCGGGGAGCGGCGGGGGTCGCGGGCAGACGGGTCCCGGGGAGCGCGAGAGTCGCGGGGTAGCGGGCGGACGGGTCCCGGGGAGCGCCGGGCTCCCGTGGAGACGGCCGATAATCAACAGATTCATATTGAAATTCGATAAGAACCCTGATACGTTATGAGACATGTCGAATTTCTGGGACTCGCGGAAGTCAGCGGTGCTGACAATGGTTGTCGCCTGGCTCGGCCTGGGCCTGGGACTCGCCGGCCTGGGTGGGCTCGTACCGCTACTGAAGTACGTCTATCGCCAGGCGCCGTTCCTCGGCGAGTCGTTCGTCGCCCGCGCGGCGGGCCCGCTGTACGCGTGCCTCGTGTGTGGGATCGCCGCGGTCATCATCACGCTGCTCCTCCTCGGTGACATCCGCCGGGGCGAGGTGTTCACGGCCACCAACGTCCGGCGCCTCCGGCTCATCTCGTACTGTGGCTACGCCATCACCCTCGCCTGCGTGGTCGGCCTGATCGTCGCGAACCCGTGGCTGTTGTTCGCGTTCATCGGTCTCGTGGCGGGGTTCATGAGCCTGTTGATGCGGGTGATCAAGAACGTGATCGACACCGCGCGGCTGCTCAAAGAAGACGCGGACTTTACGATCTGAGAAGGGGAAACAATGCCGATCAATGTGAACCTTGATGTCGTGATGGCCATGCGCCGCGTGCCGGCCGGCGAGCTGGCGAACCGCGTGGGGATCACTCCCGCGAACCTCAGCATCCTGAAGAACAACAAGGCTAAGGCGGTGCGTTTCTCCACACTGGAGGCGCTCTGCCGCGAACTCAAGTGTCAGCCGGGCGACCTGCTGCAGTACATCGAAGAAGGAGACAATGATGAGTGAAGGTACCACGCTGGTCCCCCTGGCCCCGCCAGTCCCGCTCACACCGCCCGCCGCGCACCCGGACTTCCCGTCGGCCGGGCCGGCCTCGGCCACCAAGCCGGCCTACCCGGTTGACCTGGCCGACGGGATCCTGGCGTTGGGGCTTGTCGTCCTCGGTTTTCTCTTCTGGGACTGGATTCTCCCCCGCTTCGGCCCGGTCGGCGGTAACTCGGCCGGAACCGTCTTCGCGACCTTTTTCCCCGGCCTCGCGGTCACACTGGTGTTCCTCCTCGGCGTCGCCGGCTCCCTCGCGTACTTTGCCGTCCGGCAGGTCAGACTCAGCCGCGGCGGCCTCGTGGGCGCGGTCCTCGTGATCCTGGGCGCGCTGCCGTACGCCATCTACGACACGACGCCCTTGTCGATCTTCGGGGGATTGGTGCTTGTCATCGGGTACGTGACGTGGCACGCGTACGCCGGCCGGACCGCCATCGCCCCCCGTCTCGGCGGCCTGACGCCGGTCGACGCGCTGAACCAGGGTCTCGTCGTACCCGTCAAGAACGCGGGCGCCTGGTTCGCCGCCATCCGCGGCCTCGCCCGTGGCAAGAAGCAAGCCATGCAGGTGATTTTCGCCCTCGTCGGTGTCGTGGTCGCGGTGCCGGTGATCGCCGCGGTCCTCAATCTGCTCATGTCCGCCGACACGCGTTTTGGCTTGTGGATGGGATGGTTGGGTGACTACTTCGCGCGGTTCGACGTGTGGGGCTTCCTCTGGAAACTGGCGTTGGGCCTTATTCTCGCGCTCTACCTGACGGCGCTCGCGTACGGCAATGCGCACCGCCGGGGGACCGACGTGATCACGCCGGAGGGAGTCGCGCGGTGGAGCGGGGCGGTCCGCAAGGTGGCGGTCACCGCGGTCGCGGCGCCGCTGGCGATCCTCTGCGCGATTTACGTTGTCTTCTTCGCGGCCATGGGCAGCTACCTCTTCGCCGGGTTCGCGGGTACGCTGCCGGGCGGCTTCACGTACGCCGAGTACGCGCGGCAGGGCTTCTTCCAGCTCAGCGCCGTGGCGGTGATTAACCTTGTCGTCCTCGGTTTCGTCTACGTGGCCGTCCGCCGCCAGGCCGGCCGCTATCCGGTGGGCGCCCGCGTCCTGGGCGGGGTCTTGTCGGCCCTCACACTTCTGTTGGTGGCAACCGCGGTGTCGAAGATGGCCTTGTACATCTCCTGGTACGGCCTGACGCGGCTGCGGTTGTACGCCCTGGTCGCCATGGTGGTCATGTTCATTGTGTTCGGGCTGGTCGGGGCGTGGCACATCCGGGCCTTCCGGGTGGGTACGCCGGTCGCCGTCGTGCTGGTCGCGGCGCTGCTCGGGCTGATGTGGGCCAACCCGGACGGGATCATCGCCCGGTACAACGTGGATGGCTACCTGTCGGGGCGCATCGAGACCATCGACGTGAACCACCTGCGCGGCCTCAGCGCGGCCGCCGTACCGGCCCTCATCGATCTGCGCGACCGTGGTGACGCGACCGTACAAACGGAGGCCGGGCAGGCGCTCGCCCAGTGGCAGACGGGGTGCGCGGCCGGCTGTGCGCCGGTGAACCCGCCGACCGGGCGGGGCTGGACGTCCTGGAGCTGGCAGGCGGAGCGCGCTACCGGACTTGCCGACCGCTGAGCCAGTGGCGGGACAATGTGAGTATGCTGGTGCCAGGGAACCACTGATCTGCCACGTACCGCCATCCGAACGTCCGGACGGGCGACCTGCTCCGTCGGCTGCCCGGCTGACGGCACGGCGTAGACCAGCACTTCCCGAGCACCGGAAGGATCCCTTATGACCCCAAGCGCAACGGCTATTGTTCCAAAGAAGCCCCTAGTCGGCATCATCATCGGTCTCTGTCTGATGGTGCTTGGCCCGGCGGCTGGCGCTGGTCTCATTGTCTATTCCACGATGAACTCCTTCAGCGGGGTCCTGGACGCCCCGACCCACAGTGCGGATGGGTCGACCAGCGAGGTGACCCTCGCCAGCGGGGCGGAAGTGGGCATCTGGATCACCGAGGGCAGTACCGGACAGTGTGCGGTGGCCGATCCGAGCGGCCAGGATGTCCTCTTCGACTCCAGCCCCTCGGCGAAGGTGACGACGGCGGGTCTCTCGCTGGCCGCGACCTTCACCCCGGCGGTGGACGGGTCGTACATGGTGTGGTGCACCTCCGACGGCTCGCCGTTCGAGTTCCGGGTGGCCCCGGTCGTCCAAGTCACCAGGTTTGCGGGCGGCCTCCTGATCGGGATCGGTGTCATCGTCGTGACCGGCCTGGTCGGCCTCGTTATTCTGATCCTCGGCCTCGTCCGCCGCTCCCGCTGGAACGGGCGGTACGGGAGGACGGGGGCTCAGTACGCTCCCGCTGTGGTGAGTACGAGTGAACCGGCGGGCCCGAGCGCCCAGCGGGTCCCGGCGCTCGTGGGCTACACCGTCGACAGCGGCGATAGTACGTTGTCCGCTGAGCGGCCGCTGCCCGGCTGGCTGGCCGCCCCGCCGTCGTCCGAGGCGACCGCGCCGGAGCCCGTACGAGTGGACTCGGGTCCCGAGGCCGCGGCGGCCGGGGTACCGGAGGTGCCGGTGGCGAGCACCGGGGTGGGTGTGACGGACGCGGATGGACCCGACGCGCCGGATGAGACGGTGGTGTGGCCGATTGAGCCCGGCGTGGCGGAGGTACCGGCTGCTGGACCATCGGCGGGGGAGCCACCGGTGGTCGCGCGCCGGGTGGCAGAGCCGGGGGGGGACGAGATGGCAGAGGTCTGGCCGGGTGAGTCCGGGCTGGACGAACCTCAACTGGGTGAACCTGCGGTGGAGCCGCCGCTGGCCAAGACCGGGGACGAGTCGGCGGGCGGGCTTCCGACCGGCGGTTTCCAGGTGGTCGAGCCCCGACGGATTGAGTCTCGCCTGGCGGAGCCGCAGTTGCTTGAGACGCCGGGCCCGCTGCTGCCCGCTCCCGAGTTCGTTTCGACATCGCCCCGGTTTGCCGAGATCCTCGAGTCAAGTGGAGCGGTGGGTACGGTGGGTACGGTGGACCACGCGGCGGCCAGCGTCCCGTTGGTCGAACCAGTGGCCCCGGTCCGCGCGGTGTCCGCGCCGAGCGAGCCGCCCGCTCCGATTGTCCCGCCCGCCTCGACTGTCCCGATTGTCCCGATCTGGGCCGTGACCCCGATCGCGCCGCCGCCGGTACCCGCACCCGCGGTGCCCGCGCCGGCGGTACCCGCACCGTGGCACCCGACGGTGCCCGCCGCCCCAGAGGCGGCCTTCCAGTGGTACCACGAGCCGTCGCCCGGACCGTCCGGATCCGCTCCCGTACCGCCGCCTGAGCCGGTGGTACCGACGCCAGCCCCGGCCCGCGCGGTGGAACCTGACCGGTACGGGCCGGCCGAGTCGCCGGGGTCGGCTGAGCCGTTCACGTGGCCCGCCGCGAGTCCCGTGCCGCCGGCTGCGTCGGCCGTCCCCCCGGCTTCGGTCTCGCCGTCGTACGCGTGGGGGGAGCCGGCGGCGTGGTCGCCGCCCGCCCGGGCGGTGGACCCGGTCGCACCGCCGGTGACCCCGCCGGTGACTCCGGTGGTGCCCGCGGTGCCCCCGGCGGCGTGGTCGCCGCCCGCCCGGATGGCCGAGCCGGTCGTACCTCCGGTGGTGTCCGCCGTACCCCCGGCCGCGTGGTCGCCGCCCGCCCGGGCGGTGGGCCCGGTCGTACCGGAGCGTTATGGATCGGCGTACCCGTCGGCTCCGGTCGTACCGCCGGTGGCCCCGGTGGCGCCCGCCGTCCCATCGGTTACTCCGGTCGCGCCGGTCGTGGCCCCGGCGGCGTCCTTCGTACCACCTGCGGTCGCCGTCCCGCCCGCCGTACCCAACCCGTACGTGTCGGCGGTCTCGCCGAAACCGCCGGTCGTTCCCGTCCCCTTGGCGTCGTCCACGCCAGCCGCCCCGGCGGTGGTGTCCGTACCGCTCGGCGAGGCGAAACCGGCCGTACCCCCGTCGTCCGGAACCAGCCGGCTGGTCTGGACCACGGTCCCGGTACCGACCCCACCGGTACCGACCCCACCGGTACCGACCCCGCCGGTACCGACCCCGCCGGTACCGACCCCGCCGGTACCGACCCCGCCGGAGCCGACCCCGCCGGAGCCGACCCCGCCGGAGCCGGAACCACCAGCCTGGCCTCCGGCCCAGCCGGATCCGGCGGTCGACGCGGCGGCGGACGAGTACCCCTCGTTTGTTCCGTTCGCACCGCCCCCGCCCCCGGGCTACGTACCGCCCAACTCGGTGCCGCCGGTGTGGCCGCCGCAGTCGTGAGCCCGCGGTCCCCGTACTCGACGAAGAACGCGGCGCGATAAGGCGTGATCCGGCGTCATCATGCCGCCGTATTGTGCCCTCTCATCGCGCTCCGCCCGAGATGCTAGACTGTCTCGTGGTCCTCCGTGCGGCGGTACCTCCCCCAACCCCTCCAGGGCCGGAAGGCAGCAAAGGTAAGGGAGCTCTTCCGGGTGCACGGAGGGCCGCTTTGTCTTGCTAGCCATCGGTTCGGTATGATCGTCCGCGGAGGATTCGCCTAGAGGCCTATGGCGCTCGCTTGGAAAGCGGGTTGGGTTAACGCCCTCGCGAGTTCGAATCTCGCATCCTCCGCGGTATGATGTGTCTCACGCGCGAGCGTAGTTCAATGGTAGAACATCAGCTTCCCAAGCTGACAGTGCGGGTTCGATTCCCGTCGCTCGCTCCACTTTCGTTCCGCGATCCCCGTGAATCGAACCCGGTACTTGCTGCGACCAGGCGCTCTCGCGCGGTCGCAGTCCGGCCTGCTCGGAAGCCCACCGGAAAGGGATTGCGTTCGCGTGATGTAGCGCTATAGAGTAGCGCTATGAGTACGACTGCCACAATCCGCGTACCCACCCGGACGCGGGACCAGCTGGCGCGGCTGGCTGAGCAGACGGGTGTGTCGTTGTCGGGGTACCTCAGCGATCTCGCCCAACGGGAGCGCCGGGCCGCCATCCTGGCCGCCGCCCGCCAGGAAGCGCTGGACTTCGAGACTAACCCGGCCGCTCAAGCCGAGTTCGCGCTGTGGGAGGAGGCACCCGCCGATGGGATCGATTGACGACGCGGCCCGCCCGAAACAAGGGGAGATCTGGTTAACCGCTTTCGGCGCGGCCAAGGTGGGCGAGCCGGGCAAGACCCGTCCCGCCGTTGTCCTATCGGCTGATGGGCAGTCGGTCGGGTCGGTGTATGACCTTGTCGTCGTGGCCCCGCTGACATCCACGCTCTCGCCTTCTGAGGTCCGGCCCCAGGTGGCGGCGTCGTCCGAGTCTGGTCTTGCCGTCGACTCGGTTGTCGTTGTACGGGCGTTGCGGGGTGTGTCGGCGACCCGGCTGGCGAAGTGTATCGGGCGCGTCGACATCACCACCTTGATGGACATCCGCGTGGTGCTCGAGACCGTACTCGATCTCCCCTGAGTTACGAACTCAGCGCCGCTCGTACCTTGGCGGCGACGATGGAACCGTCGGCGCGGCCCTGGGTCCGGGCGTTGACGGCCTTGATGATGGCCCCCATCTGCTTGATCGTCGCACCCTCGAAGGTGTTGACCTCCTCGGTGACGATGTCGTCCAGTTCGTCCTCGGTCAGCGGCGCGGGCAGGTAGGCGGCCAGCAGGTCGGCCTCCTGCTCCTCGCGCTCGGCGAGTTCGGGCCGGTTGCCCTGGGCGTACACCTCCGCCGACTCGCGGCGTTTCCGGACCTCCCGCGTCAGGACGGTCTGTTCTTCGGCGTACGACAGTTCCCGGGCCGTACTGCCCGCCACTTCCTCGTTGGCGATCGCCGCGATGGCCATGCGCAGTACGCCGGTGACGAACGGATCGCGGGCCTTCAGCGCCGCGGTCATGTCCACACGCAACTGGTCCTTGAGTTGGGCCATAGTGACCTCCTTGGGTGTTGGACTAATTGTCTCACAGTGCGGCAAGCCAGAATCAGTGGTTCCGGAATGGGGAGCGCTCCCCATTGTGGCGCGCCGGTGGAGCGCGGGAGTATGGGAGCGAGCGGAAGGCGCAATGAGTCAATACGTTGAAATGGACTGCTACGCCGACGGGTGCGGACCGCCTCAGCCATCGCCGCAACCGGGACGGTCGTCGCTCGCTATCGCGATCACGTGCATCGTCCTCCAGGCGACCAGGTTCGGACTCCTCCCTGTCATGGCGTCGTTGTCGCTGTGCAGCATGGAGGGAGTTGCCGAGATGTCGGGTACGAGCGACAGTGCGCGGGGGTGTGCGCGCTGGCTGACGGTCATGGAGGTCGTGGTGTTGCTGACGACCGTGTTCACCGTGGTGTCGTGGGTCGCCGCGGTCGTCCTTGGCATCTGCGCCGTGGCCCGCCGCGCCGGGTTGAGGCTGGGGGTAGCCGGTCTGAGCATCGCTGGCCTGAACCTGGTCGTGGTGGGCGCGCAGTTCGTCACCAGTATTTTCAGGGCTTTGGGAGCCTAAGGAAGTGCTGATTCACGCTGTGTCGTCAGCCGGGCGTCAGGCGGGATGAGATGCGCCTACTACATGTTGTACATGGACTGGACGTCCATCGCAACATGTAGTAGGCGC
>JAIRVA010000307.1 GCA_031254155.1 Propionibacteriaceae bacterium | reverse complement strand
GCCGAGGTGCCGGTTGAGTTCCCCGGGGTCGCCGAACAACGACCAGGCCGCGCTCACGTGGTCGGCGCGGGTCTCGATAGCCGACAGGCTCGCGAGGTAGTCGCGTTCCTCGGACTTCTTGGCGCGGTCGAGCTCCGCGGCGGTCGGACCCGCGTCCAGGAACCGCTGCCAGGAGGCGAGCAGGGCGTCCTCAAGGGCCGCCGGCGGTACGCCGTCCGCACAGGCGGCGGTCACAGTGATCAGAGAGTTGCCGTACGCCAACCCCAGGTCATACGCGTCGACGGTGTCGGCGAGGTTCGTCCGGACGAGATCCTCGTAGAGCCGGGAGGTCATCGAGCCGGTGAGAACCAGGAGGCCGAGACCGAGCGGGTCGTTCGTGTCGTCGGCGACGGGCGGTACGCGCCAGCAACAGTTGACGACATCCTGCGGGACGTCGGCCGCCACCTCCGCCCGGGGTACCCCCGCGAGGCGAGGCAGCGGCTCACATGCGGGCGCGGGGGTGGGTGCCCCCGGCGGCAGGTGAGCAAAGTACCTCTCCACCAGGGCAAACCCCTCGTCGGGCTGGATCGCGCCGGCCAGGGTGACGATGAGGTTCTGCGGTGCGTAATGGTCGTGGAAGAAGGCGTGCACGTCCTTCAAGCCCGCCCGGTCGAGGTCGGCCAGCGAGCCGATCGGGAGGTGGTAATACGGGTGGACGGCCGGGAACGCGAGTTCCATGAGCCGGGCGGACGCATCGCCGTAGGGCACATTGTCGTACCGCTGCCGCTTCTCCTCCTTGACCACATCGCGCTGGGTGTCGAGGTTCACCTGGTCGACGCTGTCCAGCAGCGAGCCGAGGCGGTCGGCCTCGAGCCAGAGGGCCAGTTCCAGCCCGCCGCGGGGCACGGTCTCAAAAAAGTTGGTCCGGTCGAAACTCGTTGTGGCGTTGGCGTTGCCGCCGATGGCCTGCAGGGCCGCGAGGTGCTCGCCGTTCGCGACGTTCGCCGAACCGGAGAACATCAGGTGCTCGAACAGGTGGGCGAAGCCCGTCTTCCCCGGTTGCTCGTGGACCGAGCCGACTCCGTACCATAGGTTGACTGCCACACCCGGGACCCAGGGATCGGGGTTGACGGTGACGCGGATGCCGTTGCTGGTGACTGTCGTGTGAAGCGGGTAGGAGTGATCCACAACGGGAGAGCTTACCTCGTCGCGGCGGTGACGTGGCAATTATCTGGCTGTGTCCGGCCGCCCGATGGGGGCGAAGGCGGCGCCGACCACGGGGGCCAGCTCGCGCGGGTCGAGTTCGACGCTGAGGCCCCGGCGTCCGCCGGACACCAGGATGGTGGCGAACGCCAGCGCCGAGTCGTCGATGACGGTCGGGTGGGCCCGCCGCTGGCCGAGGGGCGAAATGCCGCCGACGACGTACCCGGTGGCCCGCTCGGCGTCATGCGGCCGAGCCATCTCGGCCCGTTTGCCGCCCAGAGCGGCGGCGAGTGCCTTGAGGTTGAGCGACCCGGAGGCCGGGACGACCGCGCAGGCGAGGTGGCCGTCGACCTCGGCCATGAGTGTCTTGAAGACCCGGCTCGCGTCGAGGCCGAGCTTGGCGGCGCCCTCCCGCCCGAAGCCGAGTTCGCTCCGGTCGTCGTGCTCGTACTCGTGGCGGACGTACGCGACCTTGGCCTCGTCCAGGGCTTGGAGGGCCGGAGTTGCCTTGTGACTCATGCCCCCGATTCTGCCACTTTTACCCGGGGTTCTTACCCGGGGACCGCGTCGCTCCGGACCCTCGCGGCCCCGGCAGGGTAGGATTACGTACGTGGCTATCGACTTGAACCGTCCGGTGGCACCGGATCCCTATTCCGTGTTGCCCCCCTTGCCGAAATTCCTCTTGACTAGTGATGATATTCGTGATGGCGAACCGCTGGCCCTGCCACAAACCGCCGAAGGCGGCAACGTGTCGCCGCAGTTGGCGTGGTCCGGCTTCCCGGAGGCGACGGCCAGTTTTCTGCTGAGCTGCTTCGACCCGGATGCCCCCCGCGAGGGCGGGATGTGGCACTGGATGGTCGCGGACATCCCGACTGCCGTGACATCAATCACCTCCGGCAGCGCCCGCTCGATGGTCAGGGCCGTCGCGTCGCGCTTCTTCCGGGCCGGCCCCTCGACCGGGATCGACGAGTCGGTCGATCTGCCGAACGGGCTGGGCGGTCCGGGGTACCTCGGGGCGGCCCCGCCCAAGGGCGACCGCGTCCACCGGTACTTCTTCGCCGTGGCGGCGCTGGATGTCGCCCACCTCGAGCTGCCGCACGGCCGCCGGACGGCCCCCGCCCTCGTCGCCGCGACCGCGATTCCCCACGCCATCGCGCGGGCCGTCCTCGTGGGGACGTTTCAGCGATAGCCTGGTGGTATGGCCTGGGTGATTACCCCGCTGCTGGGGATTCTGCTCGCAGCCGGTCTTGGGCTGGTGATCGGTTTCGAGCGGGAGTTTTTCGTGAAGGCGGCCGGCCTGCGGACGAACACCCTGGTCGCCATGGGTGCCGCGGTGTTCACCGAGGTGTCGCGGTACGGTTTCCTGGGTGACGGGACGGGGGTGGCGACGGGTGACACCGCCCGGGTGGCCGCCCAGATCGTCACCGGCGTGGGCTTCCTCGGGGCGGGACTCATCTTTGTCCGCAAAGACGCCGTCCGCGGGCTCACCACCGCGGCGGGGATCTGGTTCGCCGCCGCCGTTGGGATGGCCGCCGGGGCCGGGCTGTACCTGGTGGCGGTCGCCTCCACCGCGCTCTACCTGGTGGTCATGGTCGTCACCCGCCCGCTGGAGCGGGTCTTACCCCGCGCGCGGTCGACGGTCCGGACCCTCGACATCACGTACGCCGACGGCCAGGGCGTCCTGCGCGACATCATTGAGGCGGCGGCGAAGCGGTCCGTGACCGTGGTCGACTTCACTGTCCGCGGCGGCCACGATGTCCGGGGTGAACCAGCGCAGGCGATCCGGCTCATCGCCTCCGGCCGGGCGGTCGCGCTGGATCATTTCCGTGACGAGGTGGCTGAGTTGCCCGGAGTCTTTGCCGTTGGTCAGCCGAACGGCGTGGGTTAGGTGTGGGTTAAAGTACGTGTCATGACTGATCTGACGTACGCGTGGGCCGGGGAGCTGGCGTCGGTCCTCGACCCGCTCGACGCGGCCTGGGGCCCCGCGACCGGGCCACGGCAATCGGCGGTCGTGGCCCTCGTGAGCCAGTCCGCCACCCCGGATCTGGTCTTGACCCTGCGCGCGGCCGGTCTGGCCTTCCACGGCGGACAGGTGTCCCTGCCCGGCGGGGGCCGCGAGGCTGGCGACGGGTCGCCGTGGGCGACGGCGCGCCGGGAGACGGGTGAGGAAATCGGTCTGGCCGGTAACCGTGTGACCCCGCTCGGAAAGCTGCGGACCCGCGAGGTCCAGGCCAGCGACAACCGCGTTGTCTCGATGGTCGGGGTGTGGCCGGGTGAGGACGACCTCTATCCGCGCGATCTCGCCGAGGTGGCGGCGGTCGGGCGGTGGCCGGTGGCCGGCCTGGCCGACCCGGCCTGCCGGGTCACCGTCCGTCATCCGGGCGGCGGCCTGGCGCCGGCGTTCGATCTCGGCGACTGGTTCATGTGGGGGTTCACCGCCTGGGTGGTCGACAACCTGTTGACGGCCGGCGGGTGGGCCCGACAGTGGGACGAGGACCGGATCGTGGAAATCCCGGCCCGGTTCCTGGGGATACGACGCTTATACACCGGTGGACGTAGCCGTGTCCGCTGACGAGTGGGGACCCGAACTGTGGGACGTTCTGGACGCTGAGGGGCGGCCCACCGGGCAGACTGTTGCCCGCCGGGCCGACGGCTCGGATCCAGCGGCCGGTCTGCCGCCCGGGGTGTGGCACCGAGTGGTCGCCGTGGGCGTGTTCAACTCCCGGGACGAGTTGCTCATCCAGCAGCGGGCCGTTGACAAGGTCGAATGGCCGGGCGCGTGGGACATCACCGCCGGTGGCAGCGTGGTGGCGGGGGAGTCGAGCCAGCAGGGGGCCGCCCGGGAGTTGTGGGAGGAGGTGGGGATCGCGTACGACTTCACCGGGGTGCCACCACACCTCACCGTCACCAGTGCGACCGAGTTCCTCGATATCTATCTCATTGATCTGGACTGTGATCCGGCGGCGCTACAGTTGCAAACGGCGGAAGTCCAGGCCGTCCGCTGGGCGGGTCGGGACGAGGTTTTGGCGCTGGTCGACGCTGGTACGATGTGCCGGTACCACAAGCCGCTGGTCGAACTGGTTTTCGCTCTCCGCCGCTCGCCGGGCTGGGAGAACCAGTTGGCCGATGGGTCGGCCGTGAGACCAGGGCGACGTCCGCAACCGGGGTCACAACCCCGCCAAAACCGGCCGATCTAGACGCCCCAGCCGGTTTGGCCCATGGTTGAGGGTGATTTCCCGCGAAAATCGACCGACAAGTCGGCCAAAACCGGAGAGGGCCCTCTCGATCTGCCGGTTTTGGCCCAGTTGTCGACAGTTCCCGGGAGCGGGCGGTCACGCGAGGGGCAAGGGCGGGAGGTACCGCTGGAACCCGCGGGCGAGGTAGCTGGCGAGGGCGGGGGGATGATCGCCCGTGGAGGTGTGCAGCCACACCGTCCGCGCCCCAAAGGTCCAGGCCAGCCGGACGACCGCCGTCACGCGCGGAGGCTCCGCCCCTCGCGGTACGCCGCCGCCAACTGGGTCTGGCGCTCGGTCTCCCGCTCCGCGCCCGTGAGGTCCGTTGTACCGCCGAAAACCACAAACTGCCGTTCGACCGCTCGCGTACCGAGCCGGTCATCGAGCATGCTCGTCGCCATCGCCTGGTAGCAGCCGGTGTCCTTCAGCTGGGCGGTCGTGTGCCCGGCCGTACACAGGACCAGGGCCTTCCGGGCCACGCGAACCGCGGCGGCCGTCCCCGGGGCATGCGCGTAGGCCCAACCGGCGCTCCAGACCCGGTCGAACCAGCCCTTGAGGATCGCGGGACAGTCACACCACCAGACGGGGTAGACGAAGGCCCAGACCGCCGCCGCGTCGAGTTTGGCCTGCTCGGCGGCGACAACGGGCGGTACGGGGGCGTCGCGCGCCCAGGCGGACTCCCGGGCGTACTGGTCCGCGTCGAGTACGGGGTCGAACCCCATGGCGTAAAGATCGGAGAGCGTGTGCTCGTGGCCTGCGTCGGCGAGGCCGCGGGTGAACTCGGCCAGGATGGCCCCGGTGAACGAAGTGTGGGTCGGGTGGGCGTAGACAATGTGGACGCGCATCGGCCCAGTGTAGCGGGTACACCCCGCTGGACCCACCCCGAAACCAAGATGACATCACAATGCACCATTGTCACGGTGTAGACTGGTGGGTGAGATGGAAGTGAGGTAATGGCTTGACAGAGGTCATATTGTCGGACCGTGCGAAGACGGTGAGGAAGGTTTTGCGCCTGGTGGCGGTCGTTCTGCTGGCGCTGATCGCGTGCAAAAACATGTTCGTCGCGCTGCCGTTCCGGGCCGCCCGCCGGGTCGAGAGCGCGTATACCACCACCTTCGACCCACTGTCGGGCGCGGTCCGGCGGGCGGTGTCGTTCACGATCGGAGTGGTGATACTGCTCCTGGTCTACCGTCTTCACAAACGTGTCCGCCCGGCCTGGGTCGCGGAGGTCTGCCTGTTGTCGGCCACGATCGCGTTGCAGATCGTCCGGTACCGCCGGCTCACCGTCCCGATTGTGCTCGTCGAGGTCGCCGTGCTGGTGATCCTGCTCTACACGCAGGATGACTTCACGCGTAAGGCCGACCGGATCACGGTCCGCCAGGCGCTGGCGTTCATCGCCGCTTCGGCCTTTCTGGTGGTCGTCAACTCGACCGTCGGGCTCTATCTCATGCGCCGGCACTTCGTTGGCGGCGGTACGGTTGTCGCCGCCCTCCAGGACTCGCTGTCGATGCTGTTCCTGTGGACCAACAGCCCGGTGGTGGCGAGCAGCGTGGTCGGGGAGGGGTACATCGTGACGTTGCGCATCCTCAACTGGGGTTGTGTCTTGGTGGCGATCGCCCTGCTTCTCAAGCCGGTCGTCCTCAATCCCGTGGTCACAAACGCGGACCGGGTCAAGGTCCGCCGACTGGTGGCCAAGTACGGACAGAACCCCCTGTCGTACCTTGCCCTGGAGGCTGACAAGAAGTATTTCTTCGGTCGCGAGTGTGAGGGTGTCGTCGCGTACACCGTGGTCGGCGACGTGTTCGTCGTCTGCGGCGACGTGATCTGCGCCGACGCCGACGTGGAGCGGTTCCTCCGCGAAATCGCCGATTTCGCCGATGGCAACGCGTACCACATCCTGCTCGTCAACGCCACCGATCACTTCGCGCCGGCGTACGCGGCGGCGGGTTTCGGGACGGTCAAGATGGGGGAGGACTGCTGTTTCCGGCTGGCCGACTTCTCGCTCAAGGGTGCGAAGATCCAGAAGGTCCGGGCGGCCATCAACCGCGCCACCGGCCTCGGCGTGGTCGTGGAGGAGTACCGGCCGGCCGGGGCGCGGGACGAGGCGGTCGAGCGGCAGATCGCGGAGATCTCCAAGGAGTGGCTCGGCGGCAAGGGTGGGTACGAGTTGCACTTCACGGTCGGCGGGACGGGCCTCAAAACGCCGCTCGACCGGCGGTACTTCTACGCCCGTGAACCCGGCGGCCGGCTGCTCGGGTTCGTCGTCTTCCTGCCGTACCAGGGCGGCTACATGGCCGATGTCACCCGGCGCCGCCCGGGCGCGCCCCAGGGGGTCCTGGAAAAGATCACGGTCGAGGCCTTCCTGAGGTTCAAGGACGAGGGTGTGACCTGGGGCAACCTCGGGCTGTCGCCGCTGTACAACATGTCGGCCGGAGATAAGGCGACTTTTACCGAGAAGCTGTTCGCGTACGTGTACGAGAACATGAACACCGTGTACGGGTTCAAGCAACTCCACCACGCGAAGAGGAAGTTCGCCCCGACGGACTGGGTACCCCGGTACCTCGTGTTCCGGCCCGGCCGATTCTCCCCC
>JAIRVA010000268.1 GCA_031254155.1 Propionibacteriaceae bacterium | reverse complement strand
AATGGACAAGACTTGTGGCAGGTCGACTAGCTCGTCTGCGATCTCGCCCCATGTCTGGGTATAGTTGCGCATCTCGTACTTAACCCGCACGCTCTGTTGTGGCACATAGTCGATCGGCGAGATATCAGTGAACTCAACACCCTCCCACTCGGGGTACTTCCAGAAAGACGGTTGCGTCGCCGACGCCAAAACTACGGTCACCCCAAAGTGCTCCGTCAGTTCTCGAAGAACCCGAAGGATAGCCGGTAGTGCTTCACGAGGCAGCGCCTGCACCTCATCAATCACGATCACCGAACTAGCGATCCGGTGCAGCTTGCGCGTTTTTGAGGGGCGGTTGGAGAGGAGCGAGTCAAAGAGTTGAACGGTTGTGGTCACGATGAACTCGGCGTCCCAGTTACTGGCCGACAGACGTCTCCACCGGTCGTCGGCGATGTTGTCCTCGTAGATTGCCGAGTGGTGCTCGAGGACAACGTCATCGCCCAGTTCCGCATACATTGTGCGGTATTGGGCGGCGTTTTGCGTCGTGATCGAGGTGTACGGCACGGCCACTATGACGCGCCGCTGGCCATGGGTACGGGCGTGTTCCAGGGCGCAGGCCGCGGCAGCCATCGTCTTGCCCATGCCAGTCTGTGCAGGTAAGCGGAAAATGCCGGTTGTAGATTGACTACATCGTGCTTGGTCGAGTGCCCGGGCGTACAACTCGGATCTCAACTGGTTCAACGAGGTCGGCTCCGCCTGTTCGTACTTTCTTTCATACGCAGACCAGAAGGTGTCGGCCAATGTCACCATGCCTCGAACCGGTGCCAACCGCGGTTCGGACAGGCGCTCAAAATGACATGATGTGTCTAGTGAGTCCGCGTCGACCAGAGCCGAGTGGCACATCCGCGTGAACATTTCGAAGCCGAACACGCTGCCATCGACAATCCCCGGAGGCAGCGTAACCGCTGCGGCTTCCTGCCGCAGGGAGATCCCCATGGTGCGATCCAGTGAGTCAATCAACAGATCTAGACGCGAAGGATCGTCCTTCATCTCCCACAGTTGCTCATGAGGTTGCGAGTGGTCAGGTAATCCACCGTGGTGTCCGTAGGTTACGAAACTTATCGCCAGCCCCGCGCGCTGATCGCGCTCGTAGACCAAGTACGCTAGCTCGGCACCTTCCTCTTTGTGGGGCACACCAAGGCGGCGGCGATGATCCTTGGCCGCGCGCCGCAATGCGCGCTGCACATCATCGACCGCTTTGCCCGCATCGTGAACAAGGCCCGCAAAACGAGCCACTGACCCACCCCCGAAAGGCTGGGCGAACTGCTCGGCCAACCAGCTCGTGACTAGCAAGTGATCACGCAGGCTATGCCACTGGGTTGGCGCAACCTGGGAAGGAGTGTGCGCCACCAGGCTATCCCCCGCTCCAGTCACTGCTCGTACTAGCATTGCCTCTCCGCTCATATGAGGTTCGTGTTTTAGTTTTACCCTCATCTAATGCTATAATATGAAATCACCCGACGCCAAGTCAAGTGCTTCGCCGACGTGTAGGCCTCGCACAAGCAGTGGATATGGACGCCCCCGGCCCCCACTAACGACACAATCGGTCGCTCCCCCAGCCGTTCCGAAGAGCCACAAATTGTTGCAAAGTTGACACCGTACCGCCGCCTAATTGATAATGATTCTCATGAAACTTGGGGCGCTGGCGGTGGCCAGTTCACTGCTGCTGGGCGGCTGTGCGGCCGTCCCCACGGCCCCACCCGGTACGATCACGGTCGTCGTCGGTCTCTACCCGTACGCGTACCTCGCCGAACAGATCGGGGGCGACCGCGTGAGCGTGACCAACCTCACCCAGCCGGGGGCGGAACCGCACGACCTCGAACTCACCGCCCGCCAGATCGCCGCCGTCGCCACCGCCGACCTCACCATCTACCAGGCGGGGTTGCAGCCGGCCGTCGAAGCGGCGGTCGCGGAGAACGCCGCCCCGAGCCTGGAGGCGACCACCGTCGTACCGCTCGCGACCCACGACAACCAGGTCGACCCGCACATCTGGCTCGACCCGGTCAACATGGTGACCCTGGCGGACGCGGTCGCGGCGCGGCTGACCGCCCTCGACCCGGCGGGCGCGGCGACCTACGCCACCGGCCTCGCCGCCGTCACCACCACTCTGACAAGCCTCGATGACCGTTACGCCTCCACCCTCACGGCCTGCGAGCGGACCGTCTTTCTCACCACCCACGACGCGTTCTGGTACCTCGCGGGGCGCTACGGCCTCACCCAGATCGCCATCGCCGGGATCTCCCCCGACGCCGAGCCCAGCCCGCTGCGCATCGCCGAGATCCACGAAACCGCCCAAACCCATCACCTCACCACGGTCTTCTTCGAGACCCTCGCCGCCCCCGAACTCGCGGACACCATCGCGGGCGATCTGGGACTCGCGACCGACGTCCTCGACCCCCTCGAGGGCCTCACCGCCCAGTCCCGGGGCGACGACTACGCCCAAGTCATGACGTCCAACCTCACCGCCCTGGCCCAGGCGAACGGCTGCTCATGAGTGCGATCGCCGTCCAGCACCTGAGCGTCACGCTCGGCGGGCTCCCCATCATCCAGGACCTCACGTTCGCCATCGGCGAGGGCGAGACCGTCGGGCTGCTCGGGGCCAACGGCTCAGGCAAGACGACCCTCGTCAAGGCCCTGCTCGGCCTCACCCGCCACGAGGGGACGGTCACCCTGCTGGGCACGCCACTCGACAGGTTCACGGCCTGGGACGAGATCGGGTACGTCCCGCAGCGCGCCTCGGTCTCCCTGCACTCCACCACCGTCGCCGAGGTGGTCGCCTCCGGCACGCTCGCCCGGCGTCCCCTCGGGTGGTACGGCGGACGACAACGTGCCCGCGTGACCCAGGCGCTCACGGCGGTCGGACTGGCCGGGCACGAGGATGAACTCTATCTCCACTTGTCGGGCGGGCAGCAGCAGCGGGTCCTTATCGCCCGCGGCATCGTCAACCGGCCCCGCCTCATCATCATGGACGAGCCGTTCGCCGGGGTCGACGTCGCGAGCCAGACCCAGATCGCCGCCGCCATCGCCGGGTACTCGGCCACGCTGCTCGTCGTCCTCCACGAGACCGACGCGCTGGAGGCGGCACTCACCCGGACCCTCGTCCTGGCCGCGGGTACGCTGGCGTACGACGGGGCGCCGGCACCCGCCCCCGACGCCCACGGCCTGCACGAAACCGCCGCGCCCGAACGAACCCGCTTGTTGTCCGGAATGGAGCCCCGGTGGACTTCCTAGCCTTCGCCTTCATCCAACGGGCCCTCCTCGCCTCGGCCCTGGTCGGACTGACCGCGCCGACCATCGGGACGTACATCGTCCAGCGCCGTCTGTCGCTCCTCGGCGACGGGCTCGGCCACGTCGCACTGGCGGGCGTGGGTCTCGCGCTGATGACCGGTACGACGCCGCTGCCGTGGGCGGTCGGCATCTGCGTGGCCGGCGCGTTGCTCATCGAAACCCTCCGCCAGAAGGGGCGGGCCACGGGCGACATCGGGCTCGCGGTCCTGTTCTACGGCGGCCTGGCGGCGGGGGTCTTGATGGCGTCCGTCGCCGGTCAGGGCGCCGGCGGCCTGTCCGCGTACCTGTTCGGCTCGCTCAACACCATCTCGACGGCTGACCTGTGGGTCGTCGGCGGGCTCGCGGTGGTCATCCTCCTCATCGCCCTCGGGCTCTCGCCGCAGCTGTTCGCGATCAGTGCCGACGAGAACTTCGCCAAGACCCTGGGACTTCCCGTCCGCTTCTACAACTACCTGATCGTCGTCCTGGCCGCCGTCACCGTGACGACGGCGATGCGGACCGTCGGCCTGCTGCTCGTCAGCGCCCTGATGGTGATCCCCGTCGCGGCGGCGCAGAACATCTTCCGCGGTTTTTGGAAGGGGCTGTGGGGGGCCATGGCAATCGGGTTGCTGGCGAGCGTGGGCGGGTACCTCGCGTCGATTTACGCCAACCTCGCCCCCGGCGCCATGATCGTCCTCCTCGCCATTGCCTGTTTCGTGGTGTCCTGGCCGATTTCAACCCTGCTCCACCGCGACTGGCACCGCTCCCGCACCGCCCACGGCCATGACGGGTGAGATCCGGCGGACGCGCCAACGTACCCACATCTGGGACTATCTCGGCGGGACGGCCGAGTTTCTGACCGCCCAACAGGTCCACGACCGGTTGCGGGCGGGGGGTACGCCGGTCAGCCTGCCGACGGTCTACCGGACCCTCGCCGCCATGGCCGAGGCGGGCGAGGTGGACCAACTCGTGGGCGAGGACGGTACGGCGTACCGCCGCTGCTCGCCCCACCACCATCATCACCTGATCTGCCGGGTGTGCGGACGGACGATCGAACTCACCGCGGATCCCGTCGAGGCCTGGGCGGCCGAGGTGGCCCGCGCCCACGGGTTCACCGGCATCACCCACGTGACCGAGATCAGCGGGACGTGTCCGGCGTGCTCAGCGAGCACCGGATTGTGAGCGCGGTCTCAAACGCCTCGCCGGGCTGGAGCACGGGCGCGCCGGCGTCCTCGCCCGCCCGGTCGGGCCCCCACAGGGGGGCGTTGGCCGGTTCCAGGCCGAGCGCCCACGTCCCGCGCGGCGGGAAGACCCACTCGTACGCCAGCGGCAACTCGGCCGCGCGCCACCGGAGAGTGGCGGCCAGTCCCGTCGGCGAGGTGACCGCCGCCTGGGCGTAGCCGTCCGTCGTCACGAGCCCGTCGTAGCGCCAGACCACCTCGTCGACGCGGTCGATGGGCTCG
>JAIRVA010000224.1 GCA_031254155.1 Propionibacteriaceae bacterium | reverse complement strand
GGAGCCCGGTAGCGGCGGCGGACCTACGGGATGTGGTCGGGCTGGGGGAGGCCCGGTGGGCGTTGGAAGTGGCGGCGGCGGGGCGCCACCACCTGTATTTCCACGGTCCGCCCGGGGTGGGGAAGACCCTGTTGGCGTCGTGTCTGCCAACGGTGCTGCCCGACTTAACCCAGGAGGAGGCGATGGAGGTCGCGGCGATCCATTCGCTCGTCGATGTGACGGTTGACGGGTTGCCGGCCCGGCCGCCATACGCGGCACCTCATCACACGGCGTCGTTCGCCAGCCTCATCGGCGGTGGTGCGCGGATCGCCCGGCCGGGTGCGATCTCGCTGGCCCACCGTGGCGTGTTGTTCATGGATGAGATTCCGGAGTTCTCTCCCCAGGCGATTGAGGGTCTGCGGACGCCGTTGGAGTCGGGGGAGATCGTTCTCGGCCGGTCGCAGATGGCTGTACGGTATCCGGCGCGGTTCCAGTTGGTGTTGGCGGCGAATCCGTGTCCGTGCGGGTTGGCGGCCACGCCGCGCAGCCGGTGTACGTGCACGCCGATGGCGATCCGGCGGTACGCGTCGCGGGTGTCGGGGCCGATCCTGGACCGGGTCGACATCCAGGCGCACTTTCTGCCGTTGCGGCGTTGCCTGACGGAGCAGGCGGCCGAGCCGGAGAGTTCGAGCCAGGTGGCCGAACGGGTGGCCGCGGCGCGGGCGCGTCAGGCGGCCCGGCTGAAGGACACGCCGTGGTCGACGAACGCCGAGATTCCGGGGCGGTACGTCCGCAAGGAGTTGCCGATGCCCGCGGCGACCGGGTTGCTCGACGCGGCCGTCGCGAGCGGACGGTTGACCGCGCGGGGTGTGGACAAGGTCTTGAAGGTCGCCTGGACGGTGGCCGACTTGCTCGGCGCTGACCGGCCGGACGGCGACCACCTGGCGGTCGCCCTAGCCCTACGACAAGGAGAGGACAGAACATGACGGAAGAACGCGACGCCCGGATGGGTCTCGCGGCGGCCCACGACGCCGGTGACCTCGGGCTGGCGAAACTATTGGCCGAGCGGAGCGTGGTGGAGGTCTGGGAGTACGTCCGGTCGGGCCGGGGGAACTCCACCCTCGCCCACCGGGCGGCGGCGGTGGATCTCACAGCGGTGGCGCGGGAGACGGCCGGAGCCCGGGCGCGGTTCGTCATCCCCGGCGACGACGAGTGGCCGGCGGCGCTCGACGATCTCGCCTGGGGCGACCCCGTGGGCGGGTTCGGCGGCGCGCCCGTCGGGCTCTGGGTGAGTGGCCCGGCCCGGTTGTGCGACCTCACGGCGGCGGTGGCGATCGTGGGTTCGCGGGCGAGTACGACGTACGGTGAACACGTGGCGGCCGACTGGGCAGCCGGCCTCGCCGAAGGGGGGCACGCCATCGTGTCGGGTGGCGCGTACGGTATTGACGCCTGCGCCCACCGCGGGGCGATCGCGGCGGGTGGGGCGACCGTCGCGGTCATGGCGGGCGGGTTGGCGCAGTTCTACCCACCCGGGAACTCGGCCCTGCTGCAGCGGGTGCAGGAGATCGGCGCGGTGGTGAGTGAGTACCCGCCCGACCGGCCACCCTCCCGCGCCCGCTTCCTGGTCCGCAACCGCCTCATCGCCGCGCTGGGCAAGGTCACGGTGATCGTGGAAGCGGGGGTGCGCAGCGGGGCCCAGAACACCGTGAGCTGGGCGCTGGCCCTGGGCCGACCGGTACTCGCGGCCCCTGGACCCGTGACGTCCGCCATGTCCCACACCCCGCACCGGCTCATCCGCAGCGGGGAGGCCACCCTGGTCACCAGCGTGGAGGAGATCCTGGCCACGCTGGGACCGGTCGACGTGTCCCGGCCCGAGTACGTCCACCAGCAGGACACCCTGTTTGACACACTGTCCGCTGAGCAGCGAACCGTCCACGAGGCCATGCCGGCCCGCGGCAACGTGAGCGTCGATGAACTGGCGATGACGACCGGGACCTCCGTTCTGAGCCTCCTGGTGAGCCTCGGCCATCTCAAGCTCGCCGGGCTGGTCGACGAGCCCAGTCCGGGACTGTGGCAGCTCGCGAAACCGGCGGCGCACCGGTGACGCCCGACGCCGCCCGGGCGAACCTGATGCGCCCGATGCCCACTGCGGGTCTCACTCGGAGCAGGCGAAGGGGCGATGCCGCGAGGACGGACGGCGTTGCTGGCGCAGACGGTCGTCGCGACAGGGCGGGGGCCGGGGGGCGGCACATGGTAGATCAGTGGTTCCCAAGAGGTGACGCTACGAGCGCAGGGCGGGGGAGAGGTACGTCGGGCGGCCCGCCCAGAAGGTGGCGACCACCGGGTCGGGGAGGTCGAGTCCGTGGTAGGGGTTGTTCCGGCCGAGCGAACAACTGGCCGCCCGGTCAACCGTGGCCCGCCGGACCGGGTCGATGAGTACGCAGGTCGCCGGTTCGCCCACCACGAGAGGGCGGCCCTGGCGGCTCGCGATCCCACCCAAGCGGGCAGGCGTCCGCGACATCCGCTCGGCCACACCGTCCCAGTCCAGCAATCCGGGACGGACCATGGTCTCGATGACGACGGCCAGTGCGGACTCCAGCCCGGTCATGCCCGGCTTCGCCTCGGGAAAGGGTTTGGCCTTGTCGGCCGGCAGGTGGGGCGCATGGTCGGTGCCCACCACGTCGATGAGTCCCTCCGCCAGCGCCTGGCGGAGTTGGGCCTGGTCCTCCCGTGTGCGCAGGGGCGGGTTGACCTTGAAGACGGTGTCGCCAGTCACCAGACGGTCGGCGGTGAGGAGGAGGTGATGGGGTGTCACCTCGGCGGTGACGGGAGCGTGCCGGGCCTTCGCCCAGCGGAGGACCTCGACAGTCTCCGCCGTCGAGATGTGGCAGACGTGGACATGGGCACCGGTGTCGAGCGCCAGTT
>JAIRVA010000066.1 GCA_031254155.1 Propionibacteriaceae bacterium | reverse complement strand
GAAGAGCGAGGTGACCGCCACCCGGTGGCCGTCGAACATCCCCGCCGACGAGTAACACACGTAGTCAACCCGGTTGTCCAGGGCCTGGGCCGCCAGGCGGATGGCGGCCTGGACCCGCTCGAAATGGTACGCCGGGTCGGCCTGCTGCTTCGGATGCCAGACCACCTCGCCGGAGGTCACGACCTCGCCGTCAATCGTGGCGGCGTACTTCATGTCGCTGCCGCCGAGATCGATGCCGATGCTCCGTCCGTGCGCGGTCCGCGCGATCCGGCTGGCCGTGGCGGTCGAAGCGGGCACCTCGTCCAACGGGCAGGCGATCACGTCAAGCGGCCGTCCGCTCGCCTGTCGGCCGAGAAAATCGTAGTCAAACCGCCATTCGCCCGTCGGAGAGTAGAGCGCCTGGAGGTGGCGCGCGACGGCGTCGTCGCCGCCGACAATGAGCCGTGACCCGCCCGCCTGCCACAGGAGAGCGTCCGCCACGAGACCCGCGTAGGTCAGCGCCGCCGGGCTCGCGTCCACCGTGATGTCACGCCGGGCGACGAGGCCGTCCCGCCGCTCCACCGCGATGGCCACCGGCGTACCGGTTTGGTGGGCCGCCTCAAACTCCGCGAGGAAGCGGTACACGGGGACAAAGGCCTTGTCGAGTTCGGGTTGGGTCATCTTTCCTCCTTCTTTCCCTGATAAGGTACCATCCCGGCCCAAGTGGCGGGCGGTATCATTGTCGTACGATATCGTCATCCAAGGGACCCTTATGCGAAAACACGTCAACCAGCTCATCGACTCGGCGGTGGTGTCGTGCCTGGTGATGGCGGTCGCCATACTCGCCGCCTCCCTGTTCCACCTGGTGACGAACCCGCTCGTGGTCTCGATCCACTTGGCCGCGATCAGTCACTTCGTCCAGCGCTTCCTGGCGTTCGCGCTGCTGCTCGTCGTCTGGAACCTCCACAAACGGAAGTTTGCCGCCTGGCTGCTGGCCGTCCTGGCCCTGACCGTCAGCTTCGTCATGTACGCCGTCCACCGAAACATCGTGGGTGACATCGTCATGGTGCTCCAGGCGTACTGCCTCGTCGTCCTCCTCACCTACCACCGCCGCTTCCGCCGCCCGCTGCGACGGCCATCGGTCCGGCGCATGCTCGTCCTCGCCGTGGCGGTCATCGTGTTTCTGCTCGCCAACGCGGTGTACGGCCACATGTACCTCGGGCGACGCGGCGAGGGCGACGCGACGCTGGGCGGCAGCCTGCACCGGGTGGTCGAGGCCCTGTTCGTGACGGGCGGGGCGAACCCCTTCTCGCGCTTCATCGTCGTCTTCACCTGGATCGCGGTCGGAGTCTTGGTGGTGTTCATCCTGCGCCCGCTGGTGTATCACGCGATCACCTCGCCGGCCGAGCTGAAGCGGGCGCGCGAGTTGGTCAAGAAGTACGGCCAGAACCCGGCGTCGTACCTCGAACTCGAAGCCGACAAGACCCTCTACTTCAGTTCGCAGGTCGAGGGCGTCCTCGCGTACGGCATCGTCGACAACTGCGTCGTCGTCCACTGCGACCCGGTTTGCGCTCCCGAGCACTTCCTCATCTTCCTGGCCGAGTTCGACGGTTGGTGCCGGGAGAACGACTACCGGTACCTCTTCTTGTCGACGACGGATGTCTTCCTGCCGGAGTACGAGAAACTGGGCTTCGAGCACGTCAAATGCGGGGAGGAGGCGCGGATCCGGCTGGCGGAGTACACCCTCAAAGGCGGCCGGTTCGCCAAGCTCCGCGCGGAGATCAACCACGCGACGAAGGCCGGGGTGGTCGTTGGTGAGTACCGGCCGCTCGACACGCGGGATCCGGGCATCGAGCGGGCCATCGCCCACGTGAGCGACGACTGGCTGGCGGGGAAGAAGTCTGGCCGCCTGGTCTTCGCCGTCGGCGGGGTGAACCTCGACAACCCGCTCGACCGACGGTACTTCTACGCCGCGGTGGACGGCAAAATCGTCGCTTTCAACGTCTTTCTCCCGTTCGGCGCCGGTGAGGGCTACATGACGGATGTCACCCGGCGTACCCACGACGCCCCCAGCGGGGTGTCGGAAAAGATCACCTACGAGGCGTTCCAACAGTTCGCGTCGGAGGGCTGCGTCTGGGGCAGCATGGGGGTATCGCCGCTCGCGAACGTCGAAGACGGGGACAACGCGAACCCGACGATCGCCAAGGTGCTTGAGCTGGTCTACGAACGCGGCAGTCGCTTCTACGGTTTCAAGTCACTGCACCAGGTGAAGGAACGGTACGCACCGACGGCCTGGCTGCCGGCGTACTTCGTGTATTCGCCGAAGTCGATCACCGTCGACATGGCGGTTGCGATCATCCAGTTGCAGAACTCCAGCGGCCTCACGGACTTCTTCACGAGCCGGTTCCGGCGGCCATGACCGAGGTGTTGGTACCACTCAGCGACGGCGACCTGTTCTGCCGGGTCATCGGCCACGGTCCGCCGGTTGTCCTGCTGCACGGGTACAGCCAGGACCAGCGGGTCTTCGCCGGGTGGGAGGACGGGCTCACCCGGCACCGCACCGTCATCCTGGTCGACAGCCGCAACCACGGCCGGTCGTGGAAGACCCGGCAGGTCTCGATCCCGCTGATGGCGGGTGACGTGGCGGGGGTGCTCGCGTGGCTCGGGTACGACCGGGCGGCCGTCGTCGGCTACAGCGACGGGGGCAACGTCGCGCTCCAGCTGGCGGCCGACCACGGCGAGATGGTGGAAAAACTGGTGGTGATCAGCGGCAACGCCACGCCGGGTGGCTTGAGGGCCGGGCCCCGGTTCGTGTACAACGCGGGGTACTGGTTGACCCGGCTGGTCTCGGGCACGCCGGGGATGCTGCGACTCATCACGAGAGAACCCCAATTGTCGTCCGACGACCTGCGCCGGATCACGGTACCGGCGTTACTGGTCTA
>JAIRVA010000078.1 GCA_031254155.1 Propionibacteriaceae bacterium | reverse complement strand
GATCGGAGGTGGACATCTCGGCGTACGGCAGCAGTGCGCAGATCACACCGGGCGGACGGACGGCAGCGCTGAGGAGAACTGCCGGGGGTCGGTTGGTCGCGCGTTCGGAGGCGGTTGTGACTGATGACATGCTGTTCGCACTGATCGAGTTGGGACGACGGTAAAAGAAGGTGCTGCAACCGCCACCGGATCGTGACCAAATCGTTACGAAATTCGCCTTGCGTACAGCCCATTGTCATGTGTAGATTGATCCACACAGAATGTAGAGCGTTCTACACAACACTCAGGAGACAATGATGCCGCCCACCAGGTCGACGACGATCGAGGATGTGGCACGCCTGGCCGGGGTGTCGCGGGCGGCCGTCTCCAAGGTCATCCGGGACGCCTACGGCGTGAGTCCCGACATGCGGGCCAAGGTCCAGTCGGCAATCGACCAGTTGGGGTACCGCCCGCGGGCATCGGCGCGGGCGATGCGTGGCTCGTCGTACACCCTCGGCATCGAGATGCCCAACATCCACAACCTGTTCTTCCCCAAGATCATCACGGGGGCCACTCAGGCGCTGGAGAACACGCGGTACCAACTCATCCTCGCTCCGACGGGGGCCACTGGCGAGGAGGACCACGGCGAGACCATTGAGGCGCTCGTCGACCACGGGGTCGACGGACTCGTCGCGATCAGTTCCCGCGTGTCGCTCGAGTGGCTGGAGCGGCTGGCCGAGACCGTCCCCCTCGTCGTGATCGGGCGGCACTACGACGCCCGGCACTTCGACACCATCGTCAGCGACGATGCGGCCGGGACCGCCCTCGCGGTCCAGCACCTGTACGACCTGGGGCACCGCCGGATCGCCCACGTCACCCTGGCCGGGCCTGGGCTGGAACCCGGTGCGCCCCACCAGGTCCGTCTCGACGCCTACCTGGCCCTCATGGCCCGGCTCGGTCTCACCCCGGAGGTCATCGCCAGCGAGTCCAGCGAGACGGGGGCCTACGCGGCGGCGCTCGCCTGGCTCCAGACCGTGGACGAGCCGGTCGGGGTCTTCGCCGGCCACGACGAACTCGCGCTCGGCGTTCTGACGGCCGTCGCCGAACTGGGCCGCGCTGCGGGCCAGGTCTCGGTGGTGGGGTACGACGACTCGTCGATCGCTTCCCACCCCATGATCTCGTTGACCAGCGTCAATCAGTCCGGTACGCAGGTGGGCGCGCGCGCCGTCCGCCTGCTTCTGGAACGGATTGCCGGCCGGACCGCACCAGCCCACGAAGTCATGGCCCCCGAACTGCGCGTCCGGAGATCATCGGCCGCTCCTTCGGGAGCGGCTCCCCGCGATCCGTCAGACGACGGCGAGCGACTCATCACAACCTAGGAGGTACAACAATGTCCCTATATAAGACAGGACGACGGGTTCTCGTCGTCGGCTGCCTCGCGGGTACGCTCGCTCTGACGGCGTGCTCTGGTGGCGGATCGGGCAACGCCACATCGAGTGGTACGACGGGTGGCTCTGCCGCCGCCCAGACCATCACGTACCTGGTTGACAACAGCGAGAACGCCGTCAACCAGACACAGGCGCTGATCGCGGCCTTCCACACGGCTCACCCGGAGATCACGGTCCAGATGGAGACCCGGGCGCAGGGTACCGACGGCGACAACATCGTCAAGACCAAGCTCGCCACCGGCGAGATGGAGGACGTCTTCGCGTACAACTCGGGCTCGCTGTTCACGGCCCTCGACCCGGCGAAGAACCTGGTCGACCTCACGGGCGAGGCGTACATGGCCAACCTCACCGACTCCTTCAAGACCGCCGTGACGACCGGCGGCAAGGTGTACGGCGTCCCGAGCGGGACGTCGGACGGCGGCGGCATCCTGTACAACAAGAAGATCTACGAGCAACTCGGCCTCAAAGTCCCGAAGACGTGGGACGAGTTCATGGCCAACTGCCAAAAAATCAAGGACGCGGGCATTGCCCCGGTCATCCAGACGTACGGCGACACCTGGACGTCCCAGCTATTCGTCTTGGCCGACTTCTACAACATCTCGCAGCAGGACGCCAAGTGGGCGGAGAACTACACGGCCAACAAGGCGAAGTACGCGGACGAGCCAGCATTGACGAGTTTCAAGCGTCTGCAGGCGGTCTACGACGCCGGGTACCTGAACAAGGACTTCGCGTCGGCCACCAACTCGCAGGGCCTGCAGCAGTTGGTCGACGGTACGGGGGCGCACTACCCGATGCTGACCTGGGTGGTCGGTACGTACGTCGCCCTCAACCCGGATGCCGCCAACTACATCGGCTTCTTTGCGCAGCCGGGTGACGACGCGGCCAAGAACGGGCTGACGGCGTGGGTCTCGGGCGGCGTGTACATCCCCACGACCACGACGGGTGACAAGCTCGCCGCGGCCAAGACCTTCCTCGGCTGGCTCGCCACCCCGGCAGCCTGCGAGGCGTCGGCGGCGGCCCTGGCGCCCACCGGGCCGTACAACGTCAAGGGCTGCAGCGTCCCGGCCGACTCGCCGCAGGCGGTCCTGGACCTGCAGCAGTACTTCACGGATGGCAACGTCGGTGTGGCGCTGGAGTTCCTCTCGCCGCTGAAGGGCCCGAACCTGGAGAAGATCACGGTCGAAGTCGGTTCCGGCATGACCCCGGCGGCCGCCGGGGCGGCGGCGTACGACGAGGATGTCAAGAAGCAGGCCCAGCAACTGGCGCTCCCCGGCTGGTGACCCACCGATGAGCGTGGGTACTGACCTGCGTCGGGCGAACTCCCGGGTGGGACGCGCGTCCCACCCGGGGGCCAACTTCGCCAAGCACGCCTACCCGTTGTGGTTCTACCTCCCGGCGGGGATCATTTTCTTGACGTTGTTCATCGTCCCGACGGTGTTGTCGTTCTACTTCGCCTTCACGCGGTGGACGCTGTTCGACTCCTGGTTCATCGGCTTCGACAACTTCGTCCAGTTCTTCCGTGAGCCGAGTCTGATCGGGTCGCTCACCCACACGCTGGTCTACGGCGTGCTGACCTCGGGGCTGAAGGTGGTTCTGGGGATGCTGCTCGCGGTCGCGCTGACGGGACCGGTCATCGCCCGGGGGTACCTCCGCTCGGTCACCTTCTTTCCGGTGCTCTTAAGTTCGGTCGGTGTTGGCATCACCTTCAAGGTGCTCCTCGATCCGTACCACGGAGTCGTGAACGGTGTCTGGAGCGCGGTCTTCGGCGGCGACGGGCCGGGTTGGCTGACCGACCCGAAGCTGGCCCTCTACTCGGTCATCGGCATTGATGTGTGGAAGGGGCTGGGGCTGGCCACGCTCATCTATATTGCGGGCATCATGGCGATTCCGGCGGAGTATTTCGAGGCCGCCCGCGTTGACGGGGCGGGCTTCTGGAAGATCTTCCGGACCATCATTTTGCCGCTGTCGTTCCCGGCCACCTCAACGGTCATCGTCTTGTCCCTCATCGGCGGGCTGCGGTCTTTCGACCTCATCTGGACGACTACGAGTGGCGGGCCGGGCTGGGCGTCGGACGTGATCGCCTCGGTGATCTACAAGCAGTACCAGGCCGGGTTCTACGGGTTGTCGACCGCCGGCAACGTCGTACTCTTCATCGTTGTGACTGCGATCGTCTACCCCCTGTCGCGCTGGCTGAACAAGCGGGAGGCCGAGCTGTGAACCAGATCCGTCTCTCCAGCCGCTGGCTCATCGGGATCATCGGCATCCTGGTGACCACGGTGATCTTCATCATTCCGTTCGTGTTTGTGTTCACGATGGCCGCCAAGGATGAGAAGGCGGCGGCGAGCCTGCGGTTCTCGTGGCCGGAGAACTTCCGGCTCTGGCAGAACGTCGCCGACGTCTTCGCCTCCCGTAACCACATGCTCATCCGGGCGTTCGTCAACTCCGGCATCCTCACCGTCTGCTCGGTGGCCCTCATGGTCGTCCTGGGTGCCATGGTCGCGTTCGTCCTCGACCGGCGGCGATCAAAGCTCAATCCCCTAGTCAACGGACTGATTCTGGCCGGGTTAATCATCCCGCCCGCCGTCGTGCCCACCATCTGGGTCATGCAGACGCTCGGTCTCTTCAAGACCCTGGTCGGGCTGATCCTGATTGAGGTCTCGTACGGGCTGTCGTTCACGATCCTCATCATGCGGGCGTTCGTCCACACGATCCCGCGGGAGATCGACGAGGCCGCCGTGGTCGACGGGGCCGGACCGCTACGGCTCTTTTTCCGGGTGATCCTCCCGCTGCTCCGCTCGGTGATCGTCACGGTCATCGTCGTCCAATCCATCTTCGTCTTCAACGACTTCCAGAACCCGCTGTACTTCCTGCCCGGGGATGCCAACGCCACCGTCCAGTTGACGCTGTACAACTTCCAGAGCCAGCAGCGCAGTTCGTACAACCTCCTGTTCACCGACATCCTGATCATCACGCTCCCCATGCTCATCTTGTACATCTTCTTCCAGAAGCAGATCGTCGCCGGGATGACCTCGGGCAGCGTGAAAGGATAATGCCCGCGCTCCAAGAAAGAGAGAAAATGTCCACCCATGTTGATTCGGTCCGGCTCGAGTCTGCCCGCGAGCTCACCCACGTCCCCTGTCCCCGGCCGCGCCTCACCTGGGTTGTCGCGACCGACGTCTCCGGTTGGCACCAGCTTGAGGCGGAGGTGGTCTGGACGGACGGGAGCGGGGACCAGGCCGTCCGGCTCCAGTCCAGCGAGTCGGTGAACGTCGCCTGGCCGTTTCCCGGCCTCCCGCCGCGGGGGCAGGGGCAGCTCAAGGTCCGGGTCCGGGGCGAGGACGGGTGGTCGGGTTTCTCGGCCACGTACGATGTCGCGGCCGCGTTCCTCGGCGGGGGGGAGTGGCAGGCGGAGTTTGTCGGGCTGGGGGACCCGGCCCGACGGGCCCAGCCGGTGCTGGTCCGGCACGAGTTCGACGTGCCGGCGGGTCTCACGCGGGCGACCTGGTACGCGACCGCGCTCGGCGTCTACGAGGCGTGGTTCAACGGTCGCCCGGTCGACGACGAGGTGCTGAAACCCGGCTGGACCCCGTACCAGTTCCGGCGCGTTCTGCAAACTGTCGATGTCACCGCCCGGCTGGAGCCGGGCCGCAACGCGGTCGGTGTGGCGGTCGCGGGCGGGTGGTACGCGGAGCAGTTCGGCTTCCACGGTCTCGCCCGGACGGTGTACGGCGACCAGCCCCTGTTCGCCGGGCAGCTGCTCCTTGAGTTCGCCGATGGCAGTCAGACGTGGGTCCGCTCGGGTCAGGGCTGGCGCGCGACCGGCGAGGGGCCGTGGGTCGCCGCCGGGTTGTACGCCGGGGAGACGTACGATGCGCGCCGCTGGCCGGCGGGCTGGACGCGGGCGGGGTACGACGACGCGGCCTGGACCCCGGTGCGGGTGGAGGCGGCGGCAATCGGCGCTCACCCCGCACCGGTCCCGGCGGCCCGGACGACCCCGGCCGCCCGCGTGACCCGGCGGGTGCCGGTCGCCCAGGTGCTGACCTCGCCCGCAGGCAAACTGCTGCTTGACTTCGGACAAAACCTCGTCGGACGGCTGCGGATCCGCGTCACGGGCGAGGCGGGGACGACGATCACGTTGCGCCACGCGGAGGTACTCGAGGCTGGCGAGCTGGGGGTACGGACGCTGCGGTTCGCCGCCGCGACCGACACGTACGTCCTGGCCGGGGGTGGGGTCGAGGACTGGGCGCCCGCGTTCACGTTCCACGGCTTCCGGTACGCGGAGGTGACCGGCTGGCCGGGCGAACTGGACGCGGGAGACATCGTGGCCGAGGTGGTGCACCAGGACATGGCCCGGACGGGCTGGTTCGACTGCTCGGATCCGCTGGTCGCCCGCCTGCACGAGAACGTCGTCTGGGGGATGCGGGGCAACTTCCTTTACCTGCCCACCGACTGCCCGCAACGCGACGAGCGGCTCGGCTGGACGGGTGACATCCAGGTGTTCGGCCCCACGGCGAGTTACCTGTTCGATTGTGACACGTTCCTCGCCTCGTGGCTGAAGGACCTCGCGCTGGAGCAGGCCGCCGCGGGTGGCGTACCGTTCGTCGTTCCGGATGTCCTCGACTCCGGCCAGGTGCCGGCGACGGGGTGGGGTGATGTGGCCGTCCTACTCCCGTGGGTGTTGTTCCAGCGGTTTGCGGATGTCAAAGTCTTGGCGGACCAGTACGAGTCGATGCAGGCGTGGGTCGACCAGATCCTCGCGCTCGCCGGGTCGCGGTACCTCTGGGAGGGCGGTTTCCAGTTCGGGGACTGGGTCGACCCGGACTCGCCGCCCGATCAGCCGGGCAAGTCGAAGGTGAGCCCCGATCTGGTGGCGAGTGCGTACCTCTACCACACGACCAGCGTGTTCGCGCAGATCGCCCGCCGGCTCGGGCGGAGCGAGGCGGAGCGGTACGGCGACGTGGCCGCGCGGATCCGGACGGCGTGGCTCGCCGAGTACGTGACCCCGGCCGGCCGGGCGATGTCGGATGTGCAGAC
>JAIRVA010000137.1 GCA_031254155.1 Propionibacteriaceae bacterium | reverse complement strand
GGCGACGTGGACGAGATCGTCGACCTCGCCCAGCAGACGATCTACGAGGTGTCGGAGGGCTCGACCGGGGAGGATTACCGGCGGGTGTCCGACCTGCTCCAGTTGACCTGGGACGAGATGGACGCGCTCGCGGCGCACGGCGGCCGGTTCTCGGGCGTGCCGACGGGGTTCACCGAGTTGGATTCTTTGACCAACGGCCTGCACTCCGGGCAGATGATCATCGTGGCCGCCCGTCCGGCCATCGGCAAGTCGACGTTGGCGCTGGACTTCGCGCGGAGCGCGGCGATCCACAACCGGATGACGACCGCGATCTTCTCGCTGGAAATGAGCGCCTCGGAGATCATGATGCGACTGTTGTCCGCGGAGGCGTCCGTACCGCTCGAAAACATCCGCACCGGCCGGCTGGACGACTACTGGGAGAACCTGTCGCAGGTGACCTCGCGGCTCTCCGCGGCGCCGCTGTTCATTGACGACTCGCCGAACCTGACGATGATGGAGATCCGGGCCAAGGCCCGGCGCCTGAAGCAGCATCACGATCTGAAACTCGTTGTCATCGACTATATCCAGTTGATGAGCTCAGGCCGGAAGGTCGAGTCGCGGCAGTTGGAGGTGTCCGAGTTCTCGCGGCACATCAAGCTAATGGCGAAAGAGTTGGACATCCCGGTGATTGCGATCTCGCAGCTGAACCGAGGTACGGAAGCCCGCTCGGACAAGAAACCTCTCTTGTCTGATCTACGGGAATCGGGTTCGCTGGAGCAGGATGCCGACGTTGTCATCCTGCTCCACCGGGCGGACTTCTACAACAAGGAGGACCGTCCGGGCGAGGCCGACCTCATCATCGCCAAGCACCGTAACGGGCGGACGGACACCCTCCACGTCGTCTTCCAGGGCCGGATGTCCCGCTTCGTGGATGACCCCGACTCCGGCTTCCGGGGCCCGGTCGACGACGACTTCGGGAGCTAGGCGACGCTCATGATGGGGGGTGGAACCGCGGCATCATGCCGCTCAATCACGCCCTATCCCGTGTGGAGGGCGATAGTTCTGTCGGGTACAACCGACAGATGTGCGGTATTATGAGAATGTGACGGGTATAACCGGCAAAAATTCTCCCTGGCTCCTGCCGCGGCGGGTCTACACCGACCGGTTGGCGCCCTTTGTGGGTCAGCACATCATCAAGGTCGTGACCGGGCTGCGGCGGAGTGGGAAGTCGTCGCTGCTCAAGCTGGTCGCGGCGGATCTGCTGGCGGGCGGCGTCGCGCCGGGCCAGATCATCCAGGTGGATTTTGAGTCGCTGGACACGGCGGTCTTGGCCGAGGCGACCGCTCTCCACCGGTACCTCACCGGGCGGATGGCTGGGCCGGGCCCCTACTACGTGTTCCTTGACGAGATCCAGGAAGTTGAGCACTGGGAGAAGGCGGTCAACTCGCTGTACTCAATGCGGGCGGACGTCGATATCTATCTGACTGGCTCGAATTCGCGCCTGCTGTCCTCCGAACTCGCCACGTACATTGCCGGTCGCTATGTCGTTTTCCCCGTGAGTACGTTGTCCTTCGCCGAGCACTGCGCGTTCAGCGAGGCCCTGTCCCCGGGCCCGGTGGATACCGCCACCCTGTTCCAGACCTACCTGCGACGTGGCGGTTTCCCGGGCCTGTACGCGACGACGTACGACGATGCGCAGATTGACCAGGCCGTACGGGACATCTATAACTCGGCCCTCATCCAGGACACTATTGCGCGACGCCGGATCCGCAACGTCGACATGCTTCGCCGCGTCGCGGCTTTCGCTATGGAGAATGTCGGCAACCCCTTCTCGGCTCGCGCCGTGGCCGACTTCTTCAAGAGCCAGCGGCGGCGGGTTGATCCGGAAACCATCCTCAACTATCTGGATGCGTTGTGCGAGTCGTACCTTCTCACCAGAGTTCCCCGGTACGACCTCCAGGGCAAGAAGCTTCTGACAATCAACGAGAAGTACTACGTGGGTGACCATGCCCTTATCCACGCCCAGTTGGGCTACAGTGACCGCCACCTGCCGGGGGTTCTGGAAAACATCGTCGAGGCGGAGTTACGCCGGCGCGGCTACCAGACCACGGTCGGCAAGGTGGGCGACCAGGAGGTCGACTTCGTGGCCACGCGCGGCGACGAGTGCCTGTACGTGCAGGTGACGACGAGTTTGCTCGCTGACGAGCGGGTACGCACCCGCGAGTTGGCCCCGCTCGCCGCCATCCGTGACTCGTACCCCAAGCTGATCCTGTCCTTAGACCGCGAGGCCGGCGGTACGGACCGCGGCATCCGTCATCTCTGGCTCCCCCAGTGGCTCCTCACTAAGGACACGGTCGTCACTAACTGTCGCGTGTCGTTTCCGGGATCGGGCGCCTGATTGCGTTGTCGGCCGCTCCGGCGTAGCTCTGCTACGCCTCCGGGCACTCCGCCTTACCAGGCATCCCGCCCCGAAACCGCCACTTGCACCATTTATTAACGACCGTGTCCTAAGTCGTGATCTGGGCGAACTCGGCCACCGCGGGCAGACAGTGCCACCACTGGTGGCCGAGGCCGGTGACTTGGGTGGTCGTACCGCTCACCCCGGCGTCGCCCAAGAGGTCGTCCAGGTTCGCCAGCGCGGGGGCGGAGCAGAGCGTCGACTGGGCACCCCGCGCGAGGTGGACCGGGGGCAGCGCCCAGTCGGCCGCGAGGTACGACTCCAGCCGGACGGTTGTGTCAGCGCTTGACAACAGGGAGGTGAGGGCCAGGAAGTCGGGCAGGCCGTACCTGACTCCGGGCGCGCCGACCTCGCGCAGACTGGCCTGCAAGATCCACGGTACGGCGACGTTGGCGGGCAGCGCCTTCGGCAGGCGGGCGAAGTCGGCAAGGTTGTGGAGCCCCAGGGCCCCGAGGGTCCGGCGGACCAGCGACACCGGCTCCACCAGGATGAGATTAGCAACAGTAGTTTCCGACATGACCGCCGGCAGGGCCGCCGCCGCGAGGGTACAGCCGGTCGAGTAACCCAACACAGACACTGGGCCTGGCGTCGGTACGTCCCCCGCCACCAGCGCGGCCCGCAGGCAGGCGAGCGTCGCCGCGGCCCACGCCGTCGGGTCACCCGCCCGGGCGTCTTGCCGTACCGTGGCCGGCAGCGGCTGTCCGTACCGCGACAACCCTGGTAGCTCGCACGACACGGCAATCGTCCCGGTCTGCGTCGCCCACAACGCTAAACGGGCGGCCTCCCACGGTCCCATCGGGGTGTTGTAGCCGACGAAGTGCAGCGTCACCCCGGCGCGTTTCGTCGCGGTACGACCCCCGCCACCCGTCACTCCCTCCGGCCACGCGACCAGTGCGTCGACCGGGCCGAACCCGCGGGGTGCGGCGGTGACCCGCCGGACCCGGCAGCGGGGCGCCGGGGTCTTAGGGGTGGTGGGTACGGTGATGGTGAACGACCGGCGACTGGGTTCCATAGCCACATCCTAACCATTGCATCCCGAGACGCTCGCCCTTTCGGGGTCCAACCAGGTCCCGCTCCGGGTCTCCCCCGCACCCCCCGCCGAACTCTGCAAGAATAGAGGATCACCACGAAGCGACACGAGGGAAGGACGAACACATGCCGGGTTACAATCTGACACGCGCCGAGGCGGAGGAGCGGGCGAGCCTCATCACGGTCCACGGGTATGACATCACGCTCGACCTCACCTCCACCGGGGAGACCTTCCCGTCGACGGCGACGATCCGGTTCTCGTGCCACCAGCCGGGGGCGACGACCTTCCTGGATCTCATCGCGCCGGCGGTCCGCCGGGTCGAACTCAACGGGATCGCCCTCGACCCGGCGCACGTCTTCCAGGACCACCGGATCACCTTGTCAAACCTCCAAACCGAGAATACGGTCACCGTCGAAGCCGACGCCGCGTACTCCCACACCGGCGAGGGCCTGCACCGCTTCACGGATCCGGTGGACGGCCAGACGTACACCTACACCCAGTGCGAGGTGGCCGATGCCCGCCGCGTCTTCGCGGGCTTCGAGCAGCCCGACCTCAAGTCGCGGTTCGTTTTCCACATCCTGGCCCCCGAAGACTGGACGGTCATCTCCAACCAGCCGGCCCCGCGCCCGGTGGCGGGTGGCGACTGCCCGCCGGGTACGGCCCGCTGGGACTTCGGCGCCACCCCGGTCATGTCGACGTACCTCATCGCCGTCATCGCCGGCCCGTACACCCGCTGGGTCGACTCGTACCTCTCCACCGACGGCCGCGTCATCCCGCTCGGGGTGTTCGTGCGGGCGACGATGGCGCAGCACATGGACGCCGACGAGATCTTCGACGTCACCCGGCGCGGCTTCGAGTTTTACGAGTCGGCGTTCGGTGTCCCGTACCCCTACGACAAGTACGACCAGGCGTTCGTGCCGCAGTACAACGCCGGCGCCATGGAGAACGTGGGCGCGGTCACCCTCACGGAGGAACGGTACGTGTTCCGCTCCAAGCCCGTCCAGGCGGCGGTCGACGCGCGTGCGAACACGATCCTGCACGAGCAGGCGCACATGTGGTTCGGCGACCTCGTGACGATGAAGTGGTGGAATGACCTCTGGCTCAACGAGTCTTTCGCGGAGTTCATGAGCCACCTGGCCGCGGCGTCGAACACCCGCTGGACCGGGGCCTGGGTCGACTTCCTGGCCTCGCGCAAGCTCGTCGGCTACCAGCAGGACCAGTTGCCGACGACCCACCCCATCGTCGCCGACATCCGCGACCTGGCGGACGTCGAGGTCAACTTCGACATGATCACGTACGCGAAGGGCGCCTCCGTCTTGAAACAGCTGGTCGCCTGGGTCGGCCAGGCGAACTTCCTCGCGGGCGTCAAGGCGTACCTCACGAAGTACGCCTGGGGCAACGCGACCCTCGCCGACTTCCTGGCCGAAATCGAGGCCGCCTCGGGGCGCGACCTCGCGGCCTGGTCACAAGTCTGGCTGGAGGAAGCCGGCGTGACGCTGCTCCGGCCAGTCAAGGTCGAGGCGAAGGAGGGGGTGTTCGAGCGGGTGTCAATCATCCAGGAGGTCCCGGCGGTGTACGGGCGGTTTGGCTCGATCCCGCACCGCGACCTGCCGCCGGTCACGGTCGCGCCGAGCCTGCGCCCGCACCGGATCGGCGTGGCGGGGTACACTCTCGGGCTCGAGGGCCTGGAGCGGGCGTGGTCGTACGAGGTCGACATCGCGGGCGCGGTGACCGAGGTGCCGGAGCTGGTGGGCGAGGTCTTGCCCGATCTCCTGGTGATCAACGACGGCGACCTGACCTTCGCGAAACTGCGCCTGGGGGATGACGATGTGGCCGACCTGCCGCAACTGCTGCACCGCCTCACCGATCCGCTGACGCGGGCTCTGATTTGGGGTGCGCTGTGGGACAGCGTCCGGGACGCCGAGTTGGGCGCCAGGGCGTACATTGACCTGGTGCTCGGGGCGCTCGCCTCCGAAACCTCGTCCACGTCGATCCAGTCGCTGTTGGCGAGGGTACGGCAGGCGCTGCAACTGTACGTCCACCCGGACTGCCGGGCGGAGGCCCAGGACGACGCGGCGGCCCGCCTCGTGGCACTCGCCCTGCGGGCCGACCCGGGCAGCGACCAGCAACTCCAGTTCTTCAAGGCGTTCGCCGGGCTGGCCTGCAACCCGACCCAGTGGGGGTTCGTCGCCGAGGTGCTCGACGGGACCTCGGACGTACCGGGGTTGACCGTTGACACCGACCTGCGGTGGGAGTTGCTGATCAACCTGGTCGCGCTAGGCGTCCGGGGCGAGGCGGACATCGACGCGGAACTGAACCGGGATAACACCTTGTCCGGGGCCGAGAAGGCGGCGGGCGCCCGGGCGGCGATCCCGACCCCGGAGGCCAAGCGGGCGGCCTGGCGTCTCGGTGTCCACGACGAGTCGGTTTCCAACGCGACCCAGCGGAACGTCTTGGCGGGGTTCGTCAAGGTACCCGATGCGGCGGCGTTGCGCGACTACGCGATCGAATACTTCGCCCAGATCGAACCGACCTGGCAGACCCGGACCCGCGAGATGGCGCTCAACATCGTCCAGGCACTGTACCCGGTGCGGCTCGCCGGTGACCCCGGACTCGACCTCCTGGAGATGACCGACCTGTGGCTCGACCGCCTGGGGGCGCGGCTCCCGGCGCTGCGGCGTCTGGTCCTGGCGGCCCGGGAAGAGGTCCTCTGCGCCCGCGCCGCCCAGGCGCGGGATGCGCGGGGGTAAGCCGCAGGGGGCCTGGAACCAACCTACGCGAGACGCAGGACGGCGAGGAGGACGGCCGTCCAGTGGCAGGCGGCGGCGATGACCGTACAGCTGTGGAAAACCTCGTGGAAACCGAACCACTTCGGGGACGGGTTGGGCCACTTGCGGGAGTACACGACCGCGCCGAGGGAGTAGACGGCACCGCCGACAAGGATCAGGATCACGATGGCCGGGCTGCCGTCGCGCCAGAATTCGGGCAGCCACCAGATCGCGACCCAGCCCATGACAACGTACATCGCGGTGTACAGCCAGCGCGGGGCCGAGAGCCACAGGACGCGGAAGAGGACGCCCGCGCCCGCCAGCCCCCAGATGACGGCCAGGAGGACGACGCGCGAGGTCCCGGTCAGCAGGATGACCGACAGCGGGGTGTACGTGCCGGCGACGAATAGGTAGATGTTCGAGTGGTCGATGCGGCGCAGGACGGCCTTGGTGGTCGGCCCCCAGTGGCCGATGTGGTACGTGGCGGAGTTCGCGAACAGCAGGACGGCGCAGGCGAGATAGATCGCGAGCGAGGCTTTGACCCCGCTGCCGGGGGCGATGGCGATCAGGACGATGATGCCGGCGGAGAGCAGCGGTACCGTGCCTGCGTGCAGCCAGCCGCGCAACTTGGGCTTGGGCTCGGCGGGTCCGGGGGTCTCCGTACGCTCGATGGTCGCGGTACTCATCTCACTCCTCTCGCGGTCCCGGAACGGGTCGGCTGGGGGTGGCCGGACACTGGTTACGGTTCCGTAGGTTACGTTACCGTAGCTAGCCTACTCCCCGCCGTGCGATCTGTCGTCCTGCCCGGGTGGAGTCACGGGCGCTGGACGCCCCGGTTCGCGCCCTGAGACGATCGTCCTGCCGCGGGCGCGGTGATCGGCTAGAGTTGTCCGGTGAGTTTCAGTGAGGATGTCTCCAGGCTGCTGGGGCGGTTACGTCCGTCGGGGCTGCTGTACTCGACGTACGAACGGCGCCTGCTCGCCCACCTCGACCGCAGCCGTCTGCCGCAGCACGTGGCGGTCATGGCGGACGGCAACCGGCGCTGGGCCCGCTTGAACGCGCCGGGGGAAACGCTCGTCGCAGGGTACGAGGCGGGGGCGGCGAAGCTCCGCGATTTTGTCACGTGGTGTGACGAGGTGGGCCTGCGGATCGTGACCCTGTGGGTGCTGTCGCCGAACAACCTTGATCGCTCGGAGGAGGAAATCACCCCCCTGCTCGGGGTCATCGTGTCACTGGTGGAATCCCTCGCTGACGAGGGGATATGGCGGGTGCAGATCGTGGGGGCCCTCGACCTGCTGCCCGATGAGACCGCGGCCGCGTTGCGCGCGGCCAGCGCTCGTACCGCTCACAACCAGGGTATGCACATCAACGTCGCGGTGTCGTACGCCGGGCGGCACGAGTTGCGTGACGCGTTCCGGTCGCTGCTGGCGGAAGAGGCCAGCAAAGGTACGACGCTCCCGGAACTCGCGGAAACCGTCGAGATCGACATGATCGCCGACCATCTTTACACCGCCGGCCAGCCCGACCCGGATCTCATCATCCGGACCTCCGGCGAGCAACGGCTCTCCGACTTCCTGATTTGGCAGTCGGCGCACTCGGAGTTCTACTTCTGCGAGGCGCTGTGGCCCGACTTCCGGCGCGTGGACTTCCTGCGCGCGCTGCGCAGCTTCGCCCAGCGGGAACGCCGCTTCGGGCGGTGAGGGGGGGCTGGTATGGATCTGCAACTGGCCGGCCGGGCGTATTACGTGACCGGGCTCAGCCGGGGTGTGGGCAGCGCCGTTGCCCGGGCGCTGCTGGCCGAGGGTGCGTTTGTTGCTGGCTGTGCGCGGGACGCGACGCGGCTTGGGCAGTGGTACGCCGGGGTTCCGGACGACCAGCGCGACCGGGTACTCGTCGCGGCGGTCGATGTCCTCGACGCTGATCGTTTGGCGGCGGCCGTCGCCACCGCCGCCCGCCGCTTCGGACGGTTAGACGGCGTCGTCGCGGGCGCGGGTACGGGGACAGCGGGCGGGGTGCTCGACACGCTGCCGGCGCAGTGGGACGCGCAGTTGCGCCTCAAGACGCACTCGGTGTTGAACCTGGTCCGCCCGGCGGTACCGGCGCTTCGCGAGTCCGACGCCGCGCGGATCGTCGTGATTAACGGCGTGATCGCCCACGTCCCCGACTCCGGCCACGCGGCCACGAGCGCGGCCCGGGCGGCGGTCGCCAACCTGACCCGGTCACTGGCCGTCGAACTGGCGCCGGCAGTCCTGGTCAACGCCGTCAACCTCGGCGCGATCATGACCGACCGTCAGCGGGAGCGGTACGAGGCGAGCGGGATGGGGCAGTCCATCGACGAGTGGGCCGCGGGCGAGGCCGCACGGCGGGGTATCCTCGTCGGGCGTCTGGGTCAGGTCGCAGAGGTCGTACCGGTCGTTTTGCTGCTCCTCTCCCCGGTGTCCAGCTACCTCACGGGTACGGCGATCGACGTCTCCGGAGGATCGGGGACGACGCCGTGAGGTCCCGCGGTACACCGAAATCACTGGTGAATTTCATGTACTATTTTAGTTAAGGAACCGCTGATCTGCCATGTGCCGCCATCCGAACGCCCGGCTGACGACACAGCGTAGATCAGCACTTCCTTAAGATTCTGAATGATGGAGGTGATGGGTTGCTGACGGACACGCGGGACCTGGTGTCGGTGACTGAGGCGAGTCGGGCCTTCTCACGATTGACGCAGGAGGTAGCAGACGGTCGTACTGTCGTCGTCCTCAAGAACAACGAGCCGGCGATGGCGATGGTACCGATGGACGTGGTGGAGGGGCTGACCAAGGTTGGGGAGCGGGAGTCAGATGTCCGTTTGTTGGCTCTGGCGCTCGCGCGTACCTTCACGGATGACGGCGTGCGGTACGATTTGGACTCCGTACTGGCGGAAGCCGGAGTCACCCAAGAAGACTGATGATGGCGAAGGTCGTTCTGACAGCGGAGGCGCGGGAGGACTTCTTCGCGCTGGATGGACAGGTGAAGCCGATCATCGCGAAGGCGCTGAAGAAGCTGGAAACTGAGCCTGACAAGCGTGGGGCTCCGCTTGGCTCGCGCGCGGGCAGTGACCTGACGACTTTTCGTAAGCTGGTCGTTGGTGATCGGGCCTACCGCATCATTTACCGCGTCGAGGCCAACGGTACGGTCACTGTGGTGTGGGTGATTGGACGTCGAAGCGACGACGAGTGCTACCGCTTGGCAGTGGACCGGCTGGAGCGGTACGGTGAGCCGGTCCGAGCTGCGATGATCAGGCAACTGCTGGAGGTGGCCTTTGAGACGGCTGGTCCTGACGGTGGGCGTGAGAACCCTGGATAGGGCGTCATTCTCGTTCCACCTGAAAGGAAGTCTCTCTCGCTGGCGGGTCACTCCGGGCGGTGAACGGTGTAGATGGCGTAGTCCATCCGTCGGTTGGCGCGTTCGACGATGACCAGGCGCTCGGTGGCGTGGGGGTCGATGCTGGTCAGGTCGTACCAGAACTCCTTCGACGGGCCCTGGGACCAGATCGCCATCTTGCCGCCGGGGTGGAGGTGGCCAATGGCAGCCCGGATGCCCTCCGGCGTGTACAACCGCGCGTTGTCTTCGTGGATGAGGAAGTCTGGACCGTTGTCGATGTCGATACAGATGCTGTCCCACGGGCCGAACAGACCGGGCAGAGTGGGCTGGCCGGCGAGCAGCGTAGCGACGTCGCCGTGGCGGATCGTGACTCGCGGGTCGGCGGCCAGGCGCGCGAGCGTGGGCGTGAGCCCGTCCTGCGCCCACTCGATGAGGGGGCCGGACAGCTCGACGATGTCGAGGTGGGTGGCGCCGATGGTCAGGAGATGGTCAGCCGTGAAGCCGAGGCCGAGCCCGCCAACCAGGACGTGGCCCGGCTCCGGGCTGAGGGCTTCGGCCAGCGCGATCTCCGACATGGTCCGGGCGGAGTCCATCGCGAAGGTACCGTTGATGATGAGTTCGTCGGTGACGGTGTCACCGATCAGGCGGCGGCGCAGAGCGATCTCGTACCCGTCCGCGTCGCTGCGGGCCAGCGTGACCGTTTCTTCATGCATCTACCTATAATGCTCTCCTGGCGCAGATGCGTCAATTGCGAAGCACAAATTTGGTTCAGGAAGCCTAACACAAAGGCTCCGTCAGGCTTCGCGGGCCGCCTCAATCGTGGTACGGGCCTCGGTCAGGTACCGCTCGCACAGCGCGGCCAGGGCCTCGCCGCGCTTGAACAGTTCCATCGACTCGGCGAGCGATTCCCCGCCGGACTCCAGCCGGTTGACGACGTCGAGCAGCTCGTCGCGGGCCTGTTCGTAGGTCAGGTCGTCCGGCAATGCCGGCGTGTCAGGGGTGGTCATGGGTCTCCTTCGATTGGACGATGAGGGCGAGGGTACCGTCGGTGACGTACGCCGTGAGCCCGGCTCCGGCGGTGGTGGACCCGGTCGAGGAGACGGTCCGGCCGTCGTCGTCGACCAGAATGGCGTAACCCCTCGTCAGAACGGAGGTTGGGCCGAGAGTACGGACGAGGGTCCGGGCCGACTCCACGGCGGCCGATTCACGGTCGAACCGGGTGGTGGCTGCGACCTCCAGGCGGCGCCGCAGCGCCGAAACCTGCTCCGCGTAGACGTCGAACCGCGACAGCGGGTTTCGCAGGACCGGGTGCCGCCGCAGGCTTTGGAGGCTCGTCCACTGGGCCTGCAGATAACCGAGCGCCACCGCCGCCAGGTGCTGGCGGTTGCGGCGGATCCGGTCAAGCTCATCCCGGACATCCGGCACCACCCGCTTCGCGGCGTCGGTCGGCGTCGACGCCCGGACATCCGCCACGAGGTCCAGTACGGGGGTATCGGTCTCGTGGCCGATGGCGGAGACGACCGGGGTCGTCGCACCGGCGACCGCCCGGACGAGCCCCTCATCCGAGAACGGCAGCAGGTCTTCGACCGAACCGCCGCCCCGCGCGATGATGATGACATCGACTCCGGGGTCGGCATCGAGGCTGCCGACGGCCTCAATGATCTGCAACGCCGATGACGGCCCCTGCATGAGGCAGTAGCGGACGAGGAGCGGGGCGGCCGGCCAGCGCAATCGGACGTTCACCACCACGTCCCGTTCGGCGGCCGAGTCCTTCGCCGTGATCAGCCCGATGCCCCGGGGCAACAAGGGCAGGTGACGCTTGAGCGCCGGGCTGAACAGCCCTTCGGCCTGGAGAAGACGCTTGAGATGCTCAATCCGGGCGAGCAACTGACCTTCCCCGGTGGGCCGGAGATCGGCACACTCGTAGCTGAGCCGCCCGGATTTCAGCCACACCGTCGGCCGGAGTTGGGCGGTGACGGCCATCCCCTCGCTGACCGGTCCGGCCGCGTCAAGAACTGCCGTCGACAGGGTCACCGCCACCGACACTTCTTCGCGCAGGTCCCGCAGCGTCAAGAAATGGGTCACCCCGGTTTTCCGGCTGAGCTCAATGACCTGGGCCGACACCCAGATCGCCCCCAGGCGTTCCACCCACCCCTTGACGGCGACGGCCACCTCGCGCAGAGGGACCGGGTGCTCCGGGGTGCTGGTCAATGGCATGGCTACAACATTATCTCACCCGCCCGCCTGGGGGGCCCGGCTCCGGACTGGTGGTTTCACTGACAATCCCCAGGTGTCTCGAGGACACTCGTCAACCGTCCCTCACACGGTCACGAGCCGCCGTCGTCGTCAGCGAGGTGAGGGGTTGGGGTCAACGCCGGGGGAGTAACGCCAGGCAGCCCGCCAATGCGGCCAGACAACCGGCCCAAATCGGTTGTCCGATGAATGCCAGGCTGGCACTCCCGAAAGCGAACACCGCTACCGT
>JAIRVA010000125.1 GCA_031254155.1 Propionibacteriaceae bacterium | reverse complement strand
GGCCCCCGCCGAGTAGCCCGGCATCAGTCGCGGGTCTTCCAGAGGAGTGGCCAGCAGCATCCCCGGACCGACGTCGCCCGGCGCGATCCGGTCCGACCACGGTACCCACCTGGGCGCCTGGAGCGCGTCGTCCCCGGGCAACAAGACCACATCATTGACTGTCACGCTCCGCGCCCGGGGCGCCCGGGCGACCGTGACCGCCCAGTGCCAGCCGCGGTAGCCGGGGTGGAGACACTCGAAACTGTGGGTGACCAGGCGTTCCCCCTCAGCCACGGCGCCCATGTACTCGCCGACCTGGCCGGGACCCGCCTCGGCCATCGCCGCCTCGCGGGCCTGGGCTTCGGCCGCGCACCCTATCGCATCGATTTTCTCAGCCATGTGTTATAGTTCCAGCTCCGCCGCGAACCCGCGCAACATGTGAGCGACCTTTTCGGCTTGTTTCGAGTCGGGGTACTGGCCCCGGCGGTACTTGCTCCCCATCGAGTCGAGGAGCTTGATGAGGTCTTCGGTGATAATCGTGAGTTGTTCGGTTGACTTCCGCTGCGCCTTGGACAAGGACTCTGGCGCCTCAATGAGGGTGAGGGACAAAGCCTGTTCGCCCCGGCGCCCGTCGGCCACGCCGAACTCCACCCGCTGCCCCGGCTTCAGCGTCCCCACGCCCGGAGGCAGGACCGACGCACGCACGTAGACGTCTCCGCCCTCGTCTGTGACGATAAAGCCGAAGCCCTTCTCGGCATCGTAAAAACGTACTTTGCCTGTTGGCATGGATCCTCACTTTCAACCTCGCCACTAGCCTAGCTGGTGAGCGGTACACAATGCTATCCCCCGTGACCGGTAGTTCCCGCCCGAGGCGGGTAAACTGGGGCCCATGGCGACATGGAAAGACGGTCCGCGCTACGCACCGGCCGAGCGGCCAGCCGGTTTCGCCGCTCCGACCACCGGGGTGAGCCTGGCCGCGCCCGCGCTGCCACCCACCGTCCCCCCAGCGCCCGCCGCCCCGCCCGCCGGTTTCCAGCCCGGGGCCCCCGGCGTACCGTTAGGCGCTATCCAGGCCGCGCCCGCCGACGAGCGCGACCCCCAGGTACCATTCCGGAGCCTCACCTTAGTCCTCACCCCCGGCTTCGGTGAGGGGCCCCTCCGCCCGCGAACCCCGCTCGAACCGTTCCACGTTGTCTCGGCGGTGGCCTCACCCGCCGCCTCGCCCGCACCGCCGCCCGCGCCGCCGACAAGCTACCCCGTCGCCCTCCGTGACGTTGGTACGGCGGCCTATCCCCCGCTGCTCATCCTCCTCGTCGTTCTGGGTTTTGTCGCCCTCTCCTCCCCTTTCTTCGCGGTGCTGGTCCTTGTCGCCGCCCCCTTCGTCCTCGTCCCCCGGGTCCGGTTCCGCGTCGGCCCCCTCCGCTGGACGACCTTCGCGATCCTGGGCGGGCTCGCCATCTTGTGGGTCATCTCGTTCTTCCTGGACGCGTCGATGTACAACGTTGACCTCCACTTGCCCGTCTGGACTCTTGTCGCCTGTTGGAGCCTCGCCGCGGCGGACGTACTGCTGCAATACCTCGGCCTCCGGGCCGGCGAGCGTCCGAACCACGTCAACTGATCTCACCGGGCACCCAGGGGCCACAACACGCCCACGAAAAGTGGACGAAGCCGCCCCTGGCGTAATAACGTAGCTCAATGGAGTGCAGGGAACTCCAGAGATGCCGTTCCCCCCACTGGCGAGTGCCAGGAAGCGCCCTCACCCGACCGTAAGGAGTCACTTATGAAGATTGGTATTCCGAAAGAAATCAAGACGCTGGAAAACCGGGTGGGCATCACCCCCGCCGGCGTCCACCAACTGGCCGCCGCCGGCCACCAGGTCTTTGTCGAAGCCGGAGCCGGCGTGGGCTCTGGCGTCACCGACGCCGCCTACCAGGACGCTGGTGCCACCCTGCTTGGCGTGGCCGACGTCTGGAGCGAGGCCGAGCTGTTGATCAAGGTCAAGGAACCCATCGAGTCCGAGTATCAGTTTCTGCGCCCGGACATGATCGTTTTCACGTACCTCCACCTGGCGGCCGACCAGCCCCAGACCGACGCGCTGATGAAGTCCGGCGCGACCTCGATCGCCTACGAAACGGTGCAGCTTGACAGCGGCCAGTTGCCGCTGCTGTCGCCGATGTCGGAGGTCGCCGGCCGCATGTCCATCGCTGTCGGCTCGGACCTGCTGTTCAAGCACAACGGCGGCGCTGGCATGTTGCTCGCCGGCGTCCCCGGCGTGGCACCGGCCAAGGTCGTCGTCGTCGGGGCGGGCGTCGCGGGCACGAACGCGGCCCAGATGGCCCACGGCCTGCGCGCCGACGTGACCGTGCTCGACGTGAACCTCGCCCGGCTGGCCCAGCTCGATTCCGAGTTCAGCGGCGGGGTCAAGACGGTGTTCTCGACGGCCTACAGCATCGAGCACGCGATCGCGGACGCCGACCTCGTGATCGGTTCGGTCCTGATCCCCGGCGCCCGCGCGCCCAAGCTCGTCACCCAGGCGATGATCCAGGGCGCGAAGCCGGGTTCGGTCTTCGTCGATATCGCGGTTGACCAGGGCGGTTGCTTCGAGGGTACGCGGCCGACGACGCACGCCGACCCGACCTTCATGGCTGGCGAGTCCGTCATGTACTGCGTCGCCAACATGCCGGGCGCCGTACCGCAGACCTCGACGTACGCGCTGACCAACGCCACCCTGGGCTACGCGACCCAGATCGCGAACAAGGGCTGGAAGCAGGCCTGCCGGGACAACCGGGCGCTGGCCCGTGGTCTCTCGACCTTCGGCGGTGCGCTCACGAGCGCCCCCGTCGCCGAAGCGTGGGGCTACAGCTCAGTGTCCATCGAATCGGTACTCGCCTAGGCGACCGGTATCTTTCCCCTACACTATCCGGTAACGGGAAAGGACAACACACATGAGTAATGTCTCAAAAACTGCTCCTGCCACCTCAGAAGAAGGCGCGGGCGGCCTGAAGCGCGGTCTCGGCAACCGCCACCTCCAAATGATTGCCATCGGGGGTGCCATCGGTACGGGACTGTTCAACGGTTCCGGCAAGACCATCCACCTGGCTGGTCCGTCCATCATCCTGATCTACGTCATCATCGGCTTCTTCCTGTACTTCGTGATGCGGGCGATGGGTGAGCAGTTGCTGTCCAACCTGGAGTACAAGTCGTTCCGCGACATCGCGGAGGACCAGCTCGGGCCCTGGGCTGGCTTCTTCTCCGGCTGGACGTACTGGCTCTGCTGGATCGTCATCGGCATGGCCGACATCACCGCGGTCACGAACTACGTGCTGTGGTGGTTCCCGAACATCCCGAAGTTCCTGCCGGCTGTCCTGCTGGTCTTGCTGCTGTTCGGCCTGAACGTCGTCGCGGTCCGGCTGTTCGGCGAGATCGAGTTCTGGTTCGCGCTGATCAAGGTCATCGCCATCGTCGTCCTCATCGTCGTGGCGGTCGTCCTCGTGATCATGGGCTTCCACTCGAATCTTGACACCTTGATCGGCTCGCACCGGGTCGGTGACGCCTACCAGGCCATCCGGGACACGCTCACCCAGGCGTACCCGAATGGCGCGAACGCCTCGCTCGGCAACCTGCTCAACTCCGGGCACGGCGGGATCTTCCCGAACGGCTTCAACGGCTTCCTGGGCGGGTTCCAGATCGCGTTCTACGCCTTCGTGGGCATCGAACTGGCTGGTACGGCGTCGGCTGAGACGAAGGATCCGCTGCGGACTCTCCCGAAGGCCATCAACGCCATCCCGATCCGGGTCGTGCTGTTCTACGTGTTCGCCCTGTCGGCCATCATGTCGGTGACGCCCTACCTCGCCATCGACCCCGACCACAGCCCGTTCGTCAACATGTTCGCGCTGACCGGTCTCGGCTTCGCCGCCTCGCTGATCAACTTCGTCGTGCTGACCTCGGCGGCCTCGTCGATGAACTCGGGGATCTACTCGACCTCCCGGATGCTGTTCGGCCTCGCCCTGACGCGCTTCGCGCCCAAGGCGTTCGGCAAGTTGTCCAAGAGCCACGTCCCCGCCAACGCGCTCCTCTTCTCGAGCCTCTGCGTGTTGCCCGGCGTGGCCCTGCTCTACGCCTCCGGGTCGATCATGGACGCTTTCACGTACGCCACCTCGGCGGCGAACGTGCTGTTCATCTTCGTCTGGACACTCATCATGTTGTCGTACCTCCACTTCCGCAAGAAGCACGCGGATCTGCACGACAACTCGGTGTACAAGATGCCGTGGGGCGTACCCATGTCGTACGTCGTCATGGTGTTCTTCGTCGTCATGCTGGTGATTCTCTGCCTCGACAAGGTCACCCTGATCGGCGCGGCCACCACCCTGATCTGGTTCGCCGGGTTGACGGTTGTGTACGTCCTCCGGCGGCGGCATCAAGACGTGCTAGCTGACCGCTAGGCGAGTGATTCCAAGGGCTGCGTGGTCAAATCGCGCTCAGGGTGTGATCTGGCAAGGCCGGTGAGGGAGGCAGGCTGGACGCCTGTCGACCGAAACGGAACGCCGCCAGGACGCACCCTGGGCGGGAGGTGGCTGCGCATGGCTTGGAATTAGTCGTCTGGTTCGCCCCATTCCATCTCCCGCGGCGGGGGTCGCACCGGTGCGTGCGGCCCCCGCTTCACCACCTCATCAAGGAGACACTCATGTCAGAACCTGTGACGTTTGCACTTGTCGATCTGGGTACGCTGGGCCGCAACCTGGGCGCGATCCGGACGGCCACCAACCGGCCCATCCTGCTGCCCGTGAAAGCCAACGCGTACGGGCACGGCCTCATCGAGGTCGGGACGACCGCCGTCAACCAGGGCTGGGCCGACTGGCTCGGTGTGGCGACCGTGGACGAGGGGGTCGCCCTGCGCGAGGCTGGCGTGACGGCGCCGATCCTCAAACTGTCGGGGACTCTGGCCTCGGAAGCGGCGGCCGCGGTCGGGCACGGCCTGACCCTCGCGATCACCGAACTCGCCGGGGCGGAGGCGGCCAATGCGGCAGCGTTGGCCCGTGGCGTCGTCGCGCGGGTTCACCTCAAGATCGACACCGGGATGCGCCGGGTCGGAGTACCGGACACCGCGGCGGCCGACGTGGCGGCTCGTCTGGAAGAGTTGCCCGGCCTCGAACTGGAGGGTGTCTTCACCCACCTGGCCGTGTCCGATGTCCCGGTCGAGGACGACTTCACGGCCCTGCAACTCGACCGGTTCGCCGCCGCGGTGGCGGCGATCACCGAACGCCTGGGACGGCGGCCCACCATCGTCCACGCCGCCAACTCTGGCGCCGTCCTCGGTCACCCGGAGGCGTGGTGGGACCTGGTCCGCCCCGGCATCATGAGCTACGGCTACTACCCCGATGCCACCACACCGCGGTCGATCCCCGTTGAGCCGGTCCTCAGTTGGTACACCCACCTCACCCAGGTCAAGACCGTCGCGGCCGGTGACACGGTGAGCTACGGGCGGACCTGGGCGCCGACGGCGGACACCCGCGTCGGTACCTTCCCGGTCGGGTACGGTGACGGTTTCAACCGCTGGCTCAGCAACCTTGGCAGCATCCTGATCGGCGGTGGCCGGTACCCCCAGGTCGGCCGGGTCTGCATGGACCAGTCCATGGCCGACCTCGGCCCGGACTCCACCGCGAAAACGGGCGACCGGGTGACCCTGATCGGCACCGACGGGGCGGAGCGGATCACCGCCGACGACGTGGCCAAACTCCTGGGTACCATCAGCTACGAGGTACTGTGCAACATCGCCCACCGCGTCCCCCGGGTACACGTCGAGGCCTGAGAGCAGGCGAGTTTACTCGCATGCCGAAGCCAAGGACGGTGTTGACGAGCGAAGCGAGGAGCACGTCCCCGCTTAACCCCGCCCCCCTCCGCCCCCCTCCGCCCGCACTCTCCCCGCACACCTTCCTTGCCCCAGATGTCATAACGTACGTCCGGAGGTTCGAGTGGCGGGAAATGTACAGTTTGAGGGTCCTCAGCTGTACATTTCCCGCCACTCGAGCTTCTGATCGTCCGGGGGAAGGGGCAGAGGGGTTATCTCAGGGCCTGGCGGATTGAGGCCACGACTCCGGCCGGGTCGGTGACCAGGTCGGCCGCTGTGACGGTGATGATCCGCCACCCGAGGTCCTCCAGTGCTCGTCGGCGGGCGGCGTCACGCTGCATCTGGCCCCGGTCACCGACGTGGTAGGCGCCGTCGTACTCCGCGGCGGCCCGCTTGTCCTTGTAGGCGAGATCAAGGTACAGCGTCTCGCGTCCAACTTTCACCGGCAGGTTGACCTCCGGCGTTGGCAAACCGGCTCTGACAAGCAACAACCGTAGGTCGGTCTCCGGGATCGAGTCGGTACCCGCCACGCACAGGGCCAGCGCCGTCCGGGCCTTCGCCGCACCGCGCGCTCTATCGTGACGGCCGAGGGCAGCCGCCAACGCCGCCGTGGTCGTCGCGGGCCGGTGCCGACGCGTCAAGGCGTCAGCCAGCTCCACCAACTCGTCAAGACTCGCCTCCGAGGCGAGTTGGACCCAACAGTCGGGCAGAGCCACACTGGGCAGGCCCCCGATATGGGTTGTCGGTGTCACCCGGTCGGTCCGGAACAACCGTACCTCCGGACGCCCTGGGTACGACTGGCGCCTCGGTACCTGGATCCAACACCGGATGTCCCGGGCAAGTCGACTCGGCAGATCAACCCCCGCCAGCCGCAGCGAAGTCACCCCGCACACGGCCGCCCGATCCCCGGCCATGGACAGGACCGACCGGACAAGCGTCGGCAGCGGCAGCGGGTCAGTGACCGCGTACACCCCATGCAGTATCCGGGAAGATGCAACCCGCTCCGCCTCCCGGCGGGTCAACCCCAACGACATCGCCTGGCCCCACGTATAGGTAGGCGCCAACTGAGACACGTGTGAAATCGTCATACACCTACCATGGCAAGACACCACCCCCAAGTGAGCACCGCACCCCACCCTGTGGACAACTTTTTCGGTTATCCACAACCACCACCTACCCCCTTGCCCCCTCATCCCCCTCTTACCCCAACCCCCCCCCAACCCCCCCCAGTTTGATAAACTAACGGCGTTTGCGCCACTGGGGGGTAAATGTAACTTTTTGGGGCCCCAACAGTGA
>JAIRVA010000113.1 GCA_031254155.1 Propionibacteriaceae bacterium | reverse complement strand
GTTGCCGCCGGACAGCGTGTTGACGCCGGTGTCGATGGAGGGGGCCTTGATCCGCATCTTGACGCGGTATTCCTCCGCGTACATCCCCTCCTTGTCCAAGTCGATGACCGAGTGGTTCGCGATGCGGTCGATGCCGGCCGAGACGACGGTCTGTTTGATGTCGTCGAGCAGGTTGAGACCCTGGACCTTGCGGTCTTCCGGGCAGTACGCCAACCCCTGCTCGATGGCGCTCTTGACGGTCGGCACTTCCACCTCGCGGCCGTCGATGAGGATCTGGCCGCCCAGCCACGTCCCGTACGTCCGGCCGAAGATCGACCGGGCCAGTTCGGTCCGCCCGGCGCCCATGAGGCCGGCGAAACCGACGATCTCGCCGCGCCGGACAAAGAAACTCTCGTGGTCGCAGACGAGCTTGCCGGGGATGAACGGGTGCTCGACGGTCCAGTCACGGACCTCGAAGAACGCCTCACCAATGTTCGGGGTGTGCTCGGGGAAGCGGGACTCCAGGTCGCGGCCCACCATGCCGCGGATGATCCGGTCCTCGTTCACCTTGCCATCGGTCACGTCGATGTTTTCGACCACCCGGCCGTCGCGGATCACGGTGATCGCATCGGCGACGGCGGCGATCTCGTTCAGTTTGTGCGAGATCATGATGGAGGTGAGCCCCTTGGCCTTCAGCCCGCGCAGGATGTCGAGCAGGTTCGCCGAGTCGTCCTCGTTGAGCGCGGAGGTGGGTTCGTCAAGGATGAGCAGGCGGCAGTTCTTGCCGAGCGCCTTGGCGATCTCGATGAGTTGCTGCTGGCCGACGCCGAGGTTCTTGATGGGCGTGTCGGGATCGACGTCCAACCCGACGCGGGCCAAGAGTTCGGTGGCCCGCTGCTTGGCCTCGACCCAGTCGATGATGCCATGACGGCCGATGGTCCGGCCGAGGAAGATGTTCTCCGTCACGGACAGTTCGGGGATGAGCGCCAGCTCCTGGTGGATGATGCTGATCCCGGCCTCCTCCGACGCCCGGATCGTGTGGAAGGCGGCCGACTGGCCCTCGAAGACGATCTCACCGTCGAAGCTGCCGACGGGATAGACGCCAGAGAGCACCTTCATCAGGGTCGACTTACCAGCCCCGTTCTCGCCGCAGATCGCGTGGATCGTCTGCGCGTGGACGGTCATGCTGACGTCGTCGAGGGCGACGACGCCGGGGAACACTTTAGTAATGCCCCGCATCTCCAGTACGACGGGATGGCTAGTCGTTGCCTTCGCGGATTCGGTCATCGGCTCCTGCGCTTTCATCCTTCACAACATATCCAGCGAGTACGTATGTGTCAACGCAATCACCTGTGAAATAGGTCACGATTCCGTAACTCTCGCTAGTAGGGGCGGTAAAGGAATTCTGACTAGATGATGTCAATTCATGCCATGTGTGGCCATTTCGTCGGTTGGGGTCTTGACAACACATTCCGTACGCTGTTATCTGAGTAGTAGCTGATATCGCCACCGAGGGAAGCGTACTGCGCTCTCACACTACACGGGTTAAAGGAGACCTCATGAGAAACACGTCATTATCACTACTATCTGTCGGTGTCGCGGCCGGTTTGGCCGTGGCCCTGGCTGGCGGCTCGCTGGCCTACGGCGCGCAGCCGACCCAAGCGCCGGGGGTGCTGGAGACCGCTCACGCGGCGCTGGCCTTCGATGCGGCGACGGAGGGCATGGTGTTGTTGGAGAACGACGGCGGATTGCCCATCACACCAGGGAACGTGGCGGTGTTCGGCGTGGGGGCGTACGCGACGGTGAAGGGTGGGACTGGTTCTGGTGACGTCAACCAGCGGGCCCAGTTGGAGCCGGGCACCAACGCGACGACGGGGGTCGAGTACACCGGTTACAACATCTTGAGCGGACTGGGGGACGCCGGATTCACAGTGGTCACGAACCCGGACTACCTCGCGGCGGTCAAGGCCGCGTATGCCGGGGCCGCCACTGGTGGCGGGATGTGGGCGAGCATCAACTACGCCGGCCTGGAGCAGACCCTGACCGCGGCCACGGTCGCCCCGACGGCCCCGGCGTCGACGGCGTTGTACGTGATCACGCGGAACGCGGGCGAGGGCAATGACCGGACGGCCACCAAGGGTGATTACTACATCACGGACCAGGAGCGGGCGAACATCACGCTGGTCGCGCAGACGTACCAGCGGGTGATCGTCATCATCAACACGGGTGGGCAGATTGACACGACGTGGTACGGGGAGATTAACGCGGCGACGGCGGGCCCGGATGGCAGCCAGGCCGTTGACGGTCTGCTGTTGATGAGCCAGGCCGGCCAGAGTTCGGGGGCGGCGCTCGCCGCGGTCCTCACCGGGGCGGCGAATCCGTCGGGCCGGCTGGTGGACACGTGGGCCGCCGACTACAGCTACTATCCCGCGTCGGCGACCTTCTCCAACAACGACGGCAACAACTCGACCGAAGTTTACGGCGAGGGTGTTTACGTCGGGTACCGCTACTTCGATTCGTTCTACAAGACCATCGCGGCGGACCCGGCGTCGGTGGTGTCGTACCCCTTCGGGTACGGTCTCTCGTACACGACGTTCGCGATCACGACCCAGTCGGTGACGGCGACGGGTACGACGGTGACGGTCAAGGCGAAGGTGACGAACACGGGCCAGGTGGCCGGCAAGGATGTCGTGGAGGTGTACTACTCGGCGCCCGCTGGTGCGCTGGATAAGCCGTACCAGGAACTCGCGGGCTATGGCAAGACCGGTCTCATGGCGCCGGGCGAGTCCCAGATCGTGACGATCACGTTCAACACGGTGGACATGGCCTCGTACGACGCGGCCAAGGCGGCGTGGGTGCTCGAGGCCGGTGACTATCTCATCCGGGTGGGCGACTCCTCGCGGCACACGAGCGTGGCCGCGAAGATCAACCTGGCGCGGGGTGTGGTGACTGAGCAGCTGCACTCGGAAGAGGTGGACGACCAGACGACCACCGACCTGGTCTCGGACCGGGCCAACTTCTATTCCTACGCCACGGAGGCGGCGGAAGTGGCCGCCGCACCGGTGGTCGCGGTGGACCCGGCGACGGTACCGTGCGTGAACAACGCGTCGCAGTACGAGCAGACGGTACCGGTGGACTCGAGTTCCCGCTACTACACGGTCGACCGCTCGCCGATCGCGTCGGTGGACGCTTACATCGCGGCGGGCGGCCCGTGGGCGGGCTACGCGGCGAAGACGGGCGAGACGCTCGTCACGACACCGGCGGCGCCGGGGGCGACGTTGTACGACGTGGCGAATGGCCGCCAATCGATGGCGTCGTTCGTGGCCGGTCTCTCCGCGGAGCAACTGGCCGCCATCGTCGAGGGGTCGAGCACGGTACCCACGTCGACGCTCGCGGCGCCAGGCGCGGCCGGGTACACGACGACCACGCTGGAAAACCTGGGTATTGCCGGCCTGGTGCTGCCGGATGGTCCGGCGGGCTTGCGGATCACGCAGGCGATCCGGGATGCGGTGACCGGGACGTACACGTACCAGTTCTCGACGGCCTGGCCGATCGGGACGATGCTGGCGCAGACCTGGAACCTTGATCTGATCAAGGCCGTGGGGACGGCGGTTGGTGAAGAGATGGTGTCGTTCGGCGGTACGTTGTGGCTGGCGCCGGGCATGGACATTCACCGCGACCCGCTCAACGGGCGCAACTTCGAGTATTACTCGGAGGACCCGTTCGTGTCCGGCATGTGTGCGACCATGATGACGCTCGGCGTGCAGTCGAATGCGGGCGTGGGCGTCACGCTGAAGCACTTCGCGGGCAACGAGCAGGAAGCCAACCGGTCCGGGGCGAACTCGGTGATGTCCGAGCGGTCCCTGCGGGAGATTTACCTGAAGGGTTTCGAGATGGCGGTCAAGGCGGCCCAGCCGATGGCGGTCATGAGCTCGTACAACCTCCTGAACGGGACGTCGACCGCGGGGTCGTACGACCTGCTGACGGATATCCTCCGCGGTGAGTGGGGCTTCAAGGGCCTGGTGATGACAGACTGGACCGAGATCGGTGATGTGGGTATCGTGGCGGCGATGTACGCCGGCAACGACCTCGTCGAGCCGGGCAACGACATCAACCAGGTCCTCAACGCGGTGACCGAGAACCCGCCGGCGCTCGACCTTGACGGCCTGCCGGTGATGAGTACGGCGGCCTTCTTCGGACCGCCGACGACCACGTGGTCCCTCAACGGGTTCGCGTTGGCGGCTGACGGCGCGGCGACAGTGACCTCGGCCGTCGTCGACGCGTCCATGGTCGGGCAGACGCCGCAATCCGGGTCGTCGACGTTCGACATGGCGACGTTTACGATGAGTGTGACGCCGAACCCGGCGTACACCTCCGTCCAAGAGGCGTACGACAAGGTCCAAGATGTCATCGCCAACGGGACCGCCTACGGCCTGACGGCTGACCAGGCGGCGGCCGCGGCGGCGGGTGCCATCTCGGTCACCGACGTGACGACCGATGCCGCGGGTGCCGTGACGGCGTACAAGGTTCAGTTCAAGGGTTCGTACCCGACGGCCAACGACCTGCGGCTCGGCGACCTGCAGCGCTCGGCGATGCGGATCCTCGACACCGTCATGGCGTCGGCGCCGTTCGCCGAACTCGCCGCCGCCCAGGGCGCGTCTCTCCCCGCCGGTCAGACGGGTCCGTACTCGGCGAAGTTTGCGCTCGCGACCTACCTGACGGCCGATGCCGTCACGGTGACCGCGACGAGTCCGAAGATCGACATCTCCACGGGTGGCACCGCGGTGAAAGGCGCTGGTCCGGTCACCGCGGGGCTAGTGCTGCTCGTCGGCGTGGCGACGCTCGTCACCGTCCGCCGGAGGGTCACGCGCTGACGGTCGTTGTTTGTGAGTACGTGAGGTCCGTGGGGCCGCCAGTCCGGCGGCCCCACGGTCGCGTCGCGGCCGGGTACGTCGCGGCGGATGTTTCGGCCGGAGTGCACCAGCTTTGACACGGGCCAGGACGCTCTTCACCAGTCAGCTTGCTTAATCAATATCATTAAGAGTACAGTTTTCGGCAACGGCCACAAATACTCGCTCGGGTATCCACTACGCGACCCAAGCCGTTCGTGGAGGCGGACTGTGACCATATTGACAACCATATTGACATAATGAAAGGATTGTTTCGACGAACATCAGACGGCGAATTGTTGCGGCTGTCGCCGCTGCGCTGGTAGCTCTGTCTGCTCTCGGTGCTACGGCTCCACAGGCAGGTGCAACGGCACTATCAGGCTGGTCGTGCAACGCGGTCACGAATGGGAGCGTTTGCATTCGGCTTGACTCGGCAGGCTACGATGCCCAGTACTCGCGGACTGGCGGCAACCCAATAGTTGCCGATTTCAATCTGAAGTGCTCCACAAGCGCATCCGCGTACGGCGACCTCGGGTCGTTTGCGATCTCCAACGGCCAGACAAAGTCGTATCTCTTTTCGGTGGGCAAGAATCCGAAGAATTGCTACGTCATTCTGTATGACCTCTCGAACGGTGCGCGCACGTACCTTTCGCCCACCCTGTCCCACGCCTAACACAACTTGCTTTGACTCCTACCAACCCGGGATGGTTACCCATGAAACGTAGGCCCACCCCCGGGTTGGTAGGAGTTCTTTTGGTTGCCTTCATCGCTGCTCTGGGCTACTCGATGATCTCGCTTCATCGTTATGTCACGTTCCAGTTAGGAGAGGACCTCGCAATTTTCGGCCAAGCAGTTCGTGGCTACAGTCAGTTCGAAGCGCCGTTATCATCAAGTAAGAGCCCTGATGGCTTCAACCTGTTGGGCGACCATTTCACACCGATTGTTGCTCTTCTTGCCCCACTGTATCGGCTTTGGCCGAACATCCAACTTCTACTAGTTGCACAGGCTTTGTTGTTTGGCCTGGCGATTTTCGTCACTGGGCTGCATCTGCTTAAGCAAGTCGGGGCAAAGTGGGCGGTTTTGCTGTCGGTCGGATTGGCTTGTTCCTGGGGTTTGGTTCACGCTGTCTTGTTCGACTTCCACGAAATCGCCTTCGCAGTGCCCTTACTTGCCATCGCGTTCGTCTGTGTCGCGAACGAGTATTGGGCGGGCTTGGCTATCACGGTGATGCTTCTGTGGATCACAAAAGAAGATTGTACTTTTCTGACCGCTGGGCTTGGCCTAGTGCTCCTTGCCCGCAGGCGAGTCCGGGCCGGTGTGCTGCTGGGCGGGACCAGCGTTGCTGTGTTCCTCCTCTTGACCAAAATCGTTATTCCCGCTTTGAGTTACTGGGGGCGCTATACGTACTTCGATGTTGTCAGCGGACCGTGGTGGCAGACAGTCGGGCACAACTTCCTCTCAACCGCGTTTGCGACGTTTCTCGTTGTAGTAACGCTGACGCTTGGAGTGGGAGTGGTGTCACCATACGCGCTTGTGTTGCTACCAGTGGTGGCGTCTCGCCTGGCATCCGCCAACCCGGTCTATCTCGGGATAGACCACCACTACAACGCCGTCGTCATGGTCATTTGCGTGTTTGCCGCAGGCGACGTCATCAGTCGACTACAGAACCACTCCACTTTGACGACAACTCGACCAAGAATCCTTAAGGTGCAAGCTGTGCTCGTCGCCGCTGGCATCATCTACGGAGGCAGTCTCGTCATTGGTCTGGGCGGACTCGAACGTCAGGTCAACTCATGCATCGAATGCCAGGAGCTTACGTCAGCTAGCACGCTTGTCCCCAGCAATGCGCTTGTCGCCGCTGACAGTTACGTTGTGGCTCATCTCGTTGATAGCTCTGTCCCCATACTCACAGGGCCAGACTGGCTTGACAAGACCAGTCCGCCATTCTCGCCGAGCTGGGTGATCGTGGACATAGCATCTAGCGCTCTCAACAATCGAGCAACCGGCTGGCAAACTGACCTTAATGACATTTTGCCCACCTGGGGTTACCACGTTGTCTGGTCTGGATCGGTCGTCAGCGTATGGACCACCGGTAGTACCTGACCGGTCGTCGCCGGAGCCACGCCAGATGGTGAAGCCCCATGTGGTGGAGTAGCCGGTGTAACGCCGACGGCAGAGTCCGGACGTGTCACCCGGCGTGTCGGGTGCGTTGCGGCAGATCTTCCAGCATGAGTGCGGCAAATCTTCCACGTCTGGCTTACTGAGGTCATGGTTTCCGTACCGTCGTCGCCCTGGGCCGAGTCGTGCCGCGCCACGGTCGGCCTGCGATTGAGGAAGCCCTGGCAGGCACTTGCGTGGGGGTGATCAACGGTGCCCGGCAGTGTGGGAAGAGCACACTGACGGCCCAGATCGCACGAAAAACTGGCGCGGCCTGGTACTCTTTCGACCGTCCGGACACGCTTGAGTCGGCCCGGCGGGACCCCGTGTCGTTCGTTCGTAGCGCGCCTCGCGTGGTGATCGATGAGGTCCGGCGGGCTCGGGACGTCTTTCTGGCCATGAAGGAACTGGATGGTTGAGCGGTACGTTGGCCTACTCGGAGCGGACGAGAGGCTACTCTTCTGGACCGCCGACGGTAAACCCGTCCGTTTGGCCGCATGGCTAAAGCTGTTCAAGAAGCCTGCCGACAAGTCGTCGACGAAACAGACGACGAGGCTACCAAACGCCTGCTCACTGAAGATGGCGGCTACGTCTTTCACGGCACTCGGGTCACCGGCCTGACGGGCATCTGCCGCCTTTCGGGCGGCAACCCTAAAGCCGTCATGACGGTGGGCAGGCACACCTCCGCCAGGACGGCTCTGCGTTACCAGCGGGCCGAACTTGACTACCAGCGGGCCATCATGGAAGCTGAGTCAGCGGAGATCGAAGCACAGGGTTTGGGGCAATGTAACGCTGGCCGGGAGAATAGTTGATGTGTCGTACCGCAGGAGCAAGGTCAGCCAGTGATCGGTTACCTACCACAGTGAGGAGGAAAGATGGCTCAGCAGCAACTTGAAGAAACGCTGTGTACGCTTCTGGCGCACCCGGAAGGTCGGATCGTCGAGTTCAAGACTGCAAAAAACCAGTATGACGAAGACAAGCTGGGCCGGTACTTCACGGCTCTGGCGAACGAGGCCAACCTGACCGATGTTGACGCTGCCTGGATCATCTTCGGCGTGGATGATGCCCGCCGCGTCGTCGGAACCCAGTATTTGCACGGTGAAAACCACGAGCGTCAGTTACGTATGAAGGTCGAGGAAGGCACACAACCCAGTTCCGGTTTCCGAGACATCCACGAACTCCAGACGACGGAAGGGCGCGTTCTTCTTTTCGAGGTGCCACCCGCACCACGAGGCATCCCGATGGCCTGGAAGGGTCACTACTACGCCCGCGATGGCGAAAACCTCGTCCCGCTCGCCCTCGACAAGATCGACGAAATCCGACAACAGACCCTGGCTGGCGACTGGACCGCAGCCGTAGTGCCAGAAGCCACAATCCAGCATCTCGACCTAGCTGCACTCGCCAAGGCCCGCGAAGCTTTCGCAGCGAAGCACCCAGAGGCTGCTGACGAGATATCGGCCTGGACGAACAC
>JAIRVA010000070.1 GCA_031254155.1 Propionibacteriaceae bacterium | reverse complement strand
CTGCCTCCTCGCCATCGCCTTGGGCGTGGCGGTGATGTCGGGGGCCGCGTTCGCCAGGGCGTCGCTCAGTACGACGCTGAAGGGCGCGGTCGACGCGCTGGCCAGCGCGGGTGTGTACGTCATGGCGCCCGGTACGACGGTGGCCGACCTCATCCTGGATCCCGGTTCGCAACAGCCGTACTTTGATGTGCAGATCCTGAGCATCGTGGCCAACGTCCAGGAGGCCAAGGCGAGTTTGCCGCTGTACGTGGGGGCGATCACGCTGGATGGCAAGGACGGCCAGCCGATCACCGGGCGGATGGCGCCCTCGATCGGGCTCACGGCCGACCCCAACCAGGTCCAGAAGGGCCGGCTGGTGTCCGGCGAACTCCCGCAGCAGGCGCGTGACATTGCGCTCGAGGAGAATACGGCCAAGCTGGCCGGTCTCAAGGTGGGCGACACGACATCGCTCGTCGCGGCCTCGAACGGGAGCGCGCTGGATGTCACCGTGACGGGGATCGTGTCGTACGACACCGCGCTCGGCGGGTCCGTTGTCGCCGTACTCAACGGGATCGCGGCCCGCTCGTTCTTCTCGCCGTCGTCGATGGTGGGGATTGTCGCCGTCCAGGCGGCGGACGGGGTCCCGCCCGAGCAGACCCGGCACGCGGTCGAGGCGGCCGTCTCGACGGCGTACCGCGCGGACGTCGTCCTCGGTAGTGATGCCCGCGCCGCGGCGATGGACCGGGTTGATGAGTCGCTGTCTGGTCTTGATGCTATCTTATGTGTCGGGGCTGGCCTTGCGTTGCTGGCCGCCGGTTTCCTGGTCTTCTCGCTTGTCAGAGGCTCGTACCGGTCTCGTGCGAGCGACATTGCGACGTTGCGGGCCCTCGGTGCCACCCCGGGTCGTCTCCTGGGTTCGGCGGTCGGCCAGGGTGCCGCCGCCGGGCTCGCGGGTACGCTGGTCGGCTGGGCCCTGGGCCTCGGCCTGGCGGCCGCGGTGAATGCTGCCCTCGCCGCGCGCGGGCTCGACCTGACGTTCGGCGTACCCTGGCTCTGGCTCGCGGTGAGCCTTGTCGCCGGCATCGCCGTGGCGCTGGTCGCGGCGTGGCTCGGCGCGCGCGGCACGCTCCGGCAGGACCCGGCGACGCTCGCGGCCGGTACGGACGGTGGTCGCGCCGGCATCGGCGTGGCCCGGGCCGTGATCGGGCTCCTGCTCATGGCGGGCGGCGTCGCCCTCGCGGTGCTGTTCGCCGTCCGGTGGTGGTACGTCGGGGCGGGCGTGGCGGTCCTGGCCGTGGGTACGGTGCTCGCGAGCCCCGTCCTCGTTGCCCTGCTGACAAGGCTGTTCGCCCCGGTCCTGGGCGTCTTCGCCCGGCTGGCGGCGCGGATCGCCAAGTCGTACGTCCTCGCCCGGCCGCGCCGGGCCGCCAACGTGGCGGGTATCTTCGTTGTTGGTGTGGCGCTGGTGACGGGCCTCACAATGTACGCCGCGTCCGCGCAGGCGACGCGCGAGGACGGTCTCGACCGCGATGTGGCCGGTGACTTCGTCGTTCGCTCGACGCTGCCCAACGGTGTGATCCCCGATCCGGTGTCGGCGCTCATCCGCCAGGTCCCCGGCATCCAGGTCACCGCGTACGGCCTGGCCCCGGCCAGGATGGAGAAGATCGACGAGGTCCGACCGGGCGACCCGGGCAAGAACCTGCTGGTTGACGCCCAGATCTTGTTCGCGCCCCAGAAGCTGTTCGCTTCGGTGACGGGTACGACGATTGTGGAGGGTACGGCGGAGGGCTTCGTCAACGCGGCCGCGGTCAACAAGGCGTTCGCGGATGCCCACGGCCTCAAGGTCGGCGGCTCCCTCAACCTCGTCGTCGCGCCCGACACGGCGTACGAGACCCACGTGACGGTACCAATTGGTCTCATCATCGACTCCGTCCTCTTCCGCGACATCGTCGTACCGCAAGAATGGCTGGCGGCGCCCGAACGGATCCCAGGCCCGAGCCGCGCCCAGCTGATGCCCGCGACGGGCCTGCTGATCGCGGCGACCGACCCGACGACAAGGGACGACGCGGAGAAACAGATCACCAAGACGGTCGACCAGATGCACGTCCTGACCATCGAGCCGCGCGGTGATTTCGTTCAATCCGCCGATCCCTGGGCGGGGCGCGCGCGGGTGGCGGCGTACGTACTGCTCGGTCTCACGATCCTGGCCGGGTTCGTCGGCTTGGTCACCTGGCTCGGCCCGGCGGCCGCCAGCCGGCGGCGGGAGTACGCGGTCCTGCGGGCCCAGGGTGCGATGACCGGCCAACTGCGGAACACGGTTCGGCTGGAGGCGCTGCTCATCGCGGTGGCGGGTACGGTGATCGGGCTCGCCCTCGGCGTGGGGGCGGTGGCCGTGATCCAGCTTGGCCTGGGCGGCCTCATCGCGATCCCCTGGTTGTGGATCGTGGGCCTGCTCGTCGGCTCAATTGTCCTCGGTCTGGTCGCCGGGAGCCTCCCGGCGGCCCGGGCCGGACGCTAAACTCCCCAAACTCCCTGCCACTTTCGCGCGGGGACTTGCAAAACTCCCTGGGAGTTTTGCAAACGACGACCTGGTGGAGACGGTAGACTCAGTCGCTGTGGAGCGTTTCGTCATGGCCCAGCTGGAGGCCTGGAAGACCAGCCCGCGGCGCAAACCCCTCGTCCTGCTGGGGGCCCGCCAGGTGGGAAAGACGTGGCTGCTCAAGGAGTTCGGTGCCCGCCACTATGACCGTACCGTCTACGTCAGCCTGGACGAGTCGCAGATCGCGCGCGCGGTGTTTGACGGGGACCTGGGGGTGGCCCGGATCCTCGCCGACCTGGCGACGCTCGATGGCCGGGGTCCGATCGACCCGGCGCACACGTTGGTGATCCTGGACGAAGTCCAGGAGGCGCCCCGCGCGCTCGCGAGCCTCAAGTACTTCGCCGAAAACGCGCCCGCGGTCCACGTCGCCTGTGCAGGCTCGTTGCTGGGCGTGGCCGCCCACCAGGGCCAGTCCTTCCCAGTTGGCAAGGTCAATCTCATCGCCGTCCAGCCGTGTACGTTCGGGGAGTTTCTCGCCGGGATCGGGGAGGGGGCGCTCGCGGACCTGGTCGCGGCGGGCGAGCCGGAGCGGTTCGCGCCCTTTCATGACACCCTCGTCGCGGCGTTGCGCCAGTATTTCTACGTTGGCGGGATGCCCGAGGCCGTCGTCGAGTACGCGCGGGAGCGCGACCTCGTGGTGGCCCGTGAGGTGCAGCGTGAGTTGTTGGCGGCGTACGACCGTGACTTCTCCAAACACGCCCCGCTCGCCGAGGTGCCCCGGCTGCGGGCGCTGTTCGACTCGGTACCCCGGCAGCTCGCACGCGAGAACAAGCGGTTCACGTACGCCCACGCGCAGCCCGGCGCGCGGTCGAAGACGATGGAGGTCGCGTTGCAGTGGTTGCTGGACGCCGGGCTCGTCCACCGGGTCGACCGGATTCAGGTACCCCGGCTGCCGCTGGCGAGCTATGCCGAGGGGAGTGCGTTCAAGCTCTACGGCCTGGATGTCGGGCTGATGGCCGCCGCGGTCGGCCTCGAGGGGCGGACGCTGCTGGACGGCAGCGCGGCGTTCACGGAGTACAAGGGTGCCCTCGCGGAGCAGTTCGTCTTGCAGGAGCTCGTCGCGCGGGGTTCCACACCGTACTACTGGACGAGTCGCTCGGGCGCGGCCGAGGTCGACTTCGTGACCGCGGTGGGCGATGACGTGTTGCCAATCGAGGTCAAGGCCGAGACCAATGTCCAGGCCAAGAGTCTGCGGCTGTTCCGGGATGAGTACGCACCCCGGCGCTGCGTGCGGCTGTCCCTGCGCCCGTACCGCGACGAGGGCTGGGTGATAAACGTACCGCTCTACGCCGCGGCCCGGCTAACGGAGATGGGTCGCTAGACCCCCTGGCCCCACGGTTGTACGCTCGAGTGGCGGCATATGTACGTTCCCGGCCCGGAAAACTGTACATTTCCCGCCACTCGAGCGTACACGGCGACGTTATGACATTTCGCGCAACAGTGGTTCGGCGGCCGCAGCGGCGGCGTACTCGGCGTCGGTCACCGGGTTGAGCCAGGTCGGGTGGTTCGCGGTGGCGTTGGGGGAGATACCGATGTGGGTGAACTCGCTCTCGGGAGCCGCACCGTGCCAGTGTTCGACGCCGGGCGGGCAGACGATCACGTCGCCTGGGTGCAACACGTCGACGGGTCCGCCGCGCAGTTGGTGGAGGCCGACTCCCCTGGTCGCGAGGAGGATCTGGCCGTGGGAGTGCGAATGCCAGTTGTTGCGACACCCGGGGGCGAAGGTGACGTTGTAGACCGCTGCGTCCACCGTCGCAACCTGGGCGGGGTCGAGGAGTTGGGCCAGCCACACCGGGCCGGAGAACAGTTCGGAGCTGGCGTCGTCGCCACGGGGGAACGCCTCGGGCCCGGCAGCGTGGGTGGGGTTCATGATGTACCTTCCTGACTCAACTGGTACGACTCATTCCCCAGTCTAGACCGGCCCTCCTTCTTCCCCCCTCCTTCTCCGCGAAAGCGTGCTAACGCGTCGGAAATCGGCCCGAAAGCCACCGTTCTCCCGCTAACGCGGAGATGAGGGACGCCAAACCCCCGGTTGTGTGGGATTGCGGTACGCCATCCACCCGGCCGAACCCTGGCCTGGGCGGGAAAACCACGAGGGGCCGTACCCCTGAAAAGGATACGGCCCCTCGTGGAATCAGTGACTTACTTGTCGTCCTCGTCGTCTTCCGGCTTCTCGACGACCAGGGTCTCGGTCGTGAGGAGCAGGCCGGCGATGGAGGCGGCGTTGGCCAGTGCGGACCGGGTCACCTTGACCGGGTCGATGACACCGGCCTCGAAGAGGTCCTCGTACACATCGGTCGCGGCGTTGTACCCCATGCCGGGGGCCAGCTCCTTGACCTTGGACACGATGACGTACCCGGGCTCCCCGCCGTTCTCGGCGATCCAGCGAGCCGGTTCGACGAGGGCTGCGGCCACGATGGCCACACCCGTACGCTCGTCGCCCGACAAGCCCAAACCGTCTTTCAGGACGGCGGCCGCGTGGACGAGGGCCGAGCCGCCACCGGCGACGATGCCCTCCTCGATCGCGGCGCGGGTCGCGGAGACAGCGTCCTCGATGCGGTGCTTCTTCTCCTTGAGCTCGACCTCGGTCGCGGCGCCCACCTTGATGACGCACACGCCACCGGCCAGCTTGGCGACGCGCTCCTGGAGCTTCTCGCGGTCCCAGTCGGAGTCGGTCCGGTCGATCTCGGCGCGCAGCTGGGCCACGCGGGCCTTGATCTCGGACTCGTCACCGGCACCGTGCACGATGGTCGTGTTGTCCTTCGTGGCGACGACGCGCCCCGCCCGGCCCAGGACCTCGAGACCCACCTGGTCGAGCTTCAGCCCGACCTCGGGGGCGACGACCTGGCCACCAGTCAGGATGGCGATGTCCTCCAGCATGGCCTTACGGCGGTCGCCGAAGGCCGGGGCCTTGACGGCGCAGGAGTGGAACGTACCCTTGATCTTGTTCACGACCAGGGTCGACAGGGCCTCCCCGTCGACGTCTTCCGCGATCACGAACAGCTGGCCCGAGACGCCGATGACCTTCTCCAGCATCGGCAGCAGCTCGCTCATGGACGAGATCTTGCCGGAGTGGAGGAGGATGTACGGGTTCTCGAACACGGCCTCCATGCGGTCGGGATCGGTGATGAAGTACTGGGAGATGTAGCCCTTGTCGAACTGCATGCCCTCGGTGAACTCGAGGTCCATGCCGAACGTCTGGCCCTCCTCGACGTTGACCACGCCGTCCTTGCCGACCTTCTCGATGGCGTCGGCGATCACGTCGCCGATCTCATCGTCGCCGGCCGAGATCGTCGCGACG
>JAIRVA010000061.1 GCA_031254155.1 Propionibacteriaceae bacterium | reverse complement strand
AGATCGTCGCCCCGACGGGGACGACCCTGACCAGTGTGGACCCGGCGTGTACCCTCACGGGCAACGCCGCCACCTGTGCCACCGGGGTGATGCAGCCGGGTAACACCCGGACCTACGCGTACGCCGTGTCGGTCCCGGCGTCGGCGACCCTCGGCGTACCCCTGACAGGCAGCGTGACAAGCACGTACGCGTACGACACGAACCTGGCCAACGACGCCGCCGCGATCACGATCACGCCGGCCGACCTGGATCTCACGAAGTCGTCGTACACCGTCTCGGGCGCCGACATCGCGGCCGACAACCAGGCCACGGGTACGATCACGGCGACCCTGGTGAACACCCTCGGCGGACCGATGGCGGGGTTCGACTCCGCCCTGGCCGGCACGCTGGCGACCGCCGATTCCACCACGACCATTTCCGCTTTTACGGAGACGGCCCCCGGTACGTACACCGCCACGATCAAATCCAGTTCCGCGGGCAACAAGGTGGTGAAGGTCACCGCCGGCACGTCGGCCCTCAAGGCGTTAGGCAATGACACGGCTCACTTTGTCGGCGGGACGTTCTCGTGGTCGAAGTCCACCTTCGCGGTGACGCCCGCCGCGGTCGCCGCCAACGACTCGACCTGGATCGAGGTGTCGACGGGGGCGAAATACTACACCGGCACGTTGACAGCGCGGGACGCGAACGGCAGTCCGCTGACGGGCCTCGACCTGACTGACATCACGTTCTCGTCGAACAGCGCCGACGTGACCCAGACCAGTGTCACCGCGGGCCCGAACGGTACCTACACCGTCCGGTTCTCCTCGACCGTCGCCGCCGCCACGACCACAGCGTCGGTCCAGTACCAGGGTGCGCCCGTACCGAGCGGTACGGGGACGACCAACGCCGACCGGGTGAAGCCGATCCCGTTCAAGGCCGGTGCCCCCGATCCGAACCCGACGTGCGGCGGCGGCAAGACCGGGACCACGCTGACGGCGACCACGCCGATTGTGTTGGGCGGTACGTCGGCGGTCGCGGCGTACATCACGGACTCGTTCTGCAACCCGCTGCCGGGCGTCGACGTGACGTTCGGCAAGACCGAGGACACGGCGGACGTGAGCGCGACCCTGAGCGCGGCGCAGAAGACGACCGGGACCGACGGCTACGCCAGGGTGACGCTCGGCGACACCCAGGCCGAGGGCGTCGCGGTCACGGCCTCGATCAGGATTGGCAGTACGGCGACCCAGATCCACGGCTCGCCGGCCCGCGTGGTTTTCACGGCTGACCAGGTGATTTCCTGGACGAACTCGTCCTTCACGGTCAGCCCGGCGGCGACTGCGGACCCGGCGACGTGGGTCGCGGTCTCCCCCGGCGACAAGACGTACACCGCAACGTTAGTGGCCCGTGACAGTGCCAACGGCCCGATGGGCGGGATGACCGCGAGCCAGGTCCAGTTCGGTACGACGAACGCGACGTCGGTCGTGGTCGCCGGGTTCACGGAGACCACGCCGGGCACGTACCAGGTGACGTACTCCTCCATGGTCCCCCAGGCCGGCTCGCAGGCTAGCGTGGCGGTCAAGGGCAGTCCGGCGCCGACGACCAAGCCCATCCCGTTCACGTCGGGCGGTCTCTCCTTCACGCGGTCGACCTTCGCGGTCACGCCCGTGGTGAGCGCGGCCGACGACACGGCGTGGCCGGTGGCCGACGGGACGGCGTCCTACACCGGCCTGCTCACGGCCATGGATGCCCAGGGCAAGCTGCTGCCGGGGCTCACCCTGACCGACATCGTGTTCACGGCATCGGGTGCCAACGTCACGGTCACGAGCGTGGCCGAGACGGCGGCCGGCGTCTACGCGGTGAAGTACACGACCACGGTGGCCGACCCGGCGTACACCGCGACTGTCACCTATCAAGGGACGACGGTGGGTACGGCCAAGCCGGTCCCGTTCAAGGTCGGCGCGGCCAAGGGCGGCGAGTTCACCTGTACGACGCCGGTTGCCCGGCCCGGTACGCACCTCGAGGCGGTGCCGACGACTCTGGCGGTCGGTGACCCGTCCACCGCGACGGCCCTCGTGACCGACGCCAACTGCAACCCGGTCGCGGGCGCACCGGTGGCGTTCACCGTCAACCCGACGACGGCCCAGGTCACGCCGGCGGCGGCGGTGACGGGTACGGACGGCAAGGCGGTCACCCAGGTCAACAGTCCGGTCGCGGGCAAGGTCACGGTCGCGGCGACGACCGGGAGTGCGAGCGTGGGTACGGAGGACATCACGTTCGTCACCGGCCGCGTGTCGGCCAAGAACTCCACGTTCGTCGTCACCCCGGCGGCGAATCTGGCGGACGAGGCGACCTGGCAGAGCGTCGGAAGCGGGTCTTACACCGGTACGCTGACCGCGCGGGACGACAAGAACCAGCCGTTGGCTGACCTGGCTGTCGCCACCATCGTCTTCACGCCGTCGGTGAGCTGGATCACCCGCTCGGCGGTCGCGAACAAGGGTGGCGGCGTCTATACGGTGACCTTCACCGCGACGACGGCCGGCCCGGCGACCGCCACGGTGGTGGCCGACGGTACGGCGGTGGGTACGGCCCAGCCGGTCCCGTTCCACGCCGGCGCGCCGGACCCGAACCCCGGCCAGTGCGAGGCCGGGAAGGCCAAGACGGGTCTCACGATGAACCCGGTCGCGGTCCCGGTGGGCAGCAGTTCGCAGGCCGTCGCGTACGTGACCGACGCGTACTGCAACCCGGTCAAGGGTGCAGTCGTGACCTTCACACTGGTCGCCCGCTCGCAGGCGCTGCTGACCGGTTCGCCGTCGGCGACAGGTGCGGACGGGAAGGCGTACGCCCAAGTCAGTGACGGAAAGGCCGAGACGGTGACCGTCCACGCGGCGGTGACGACGGGCCCGTTCCCGCGGGACGCCCAGGTGACGTTCGGGGGTGGCGGCAAGCCGCCGGCGCCGGTGGTGACCGGGCCGAGGACGGGCGCGATTATCGGTACCGGGAAACCCGAGGTGACCGGTACGGGCGAGCCGGGCGGGACGATCAACGTGACCGACAAGGGCGGTGAAACCCTGTGTACGGCGACCGTCAAGCCGGACGGGACGTGGTCCTGTATGGTGAACAAACCGTTGCCGGAGGGCCCGAACGAGATCGACGTCACGCAGACCAGCCCGGGCGGCGGTACGTCGGAACCGACCGTGGTCAAACCGGTCGTCGACACGCAGGCGCCGCCGGCACCCGTGGTGACAGCGCCGAAGACCGGCGAATCGATCAAGAACCCGCAGCCGGAGGTGACGGGTACGGGCGAGCCGGGTGCGACGGTGAACGTGGTCGACAAGGGTGGTGAAACCCTGTGTACGGTGACCGTCAAGCCGGATGGCTCGTGGTCGTGCAAGGTGAACAAGCCGTTGCCGGAGGGCCCGAATGAGATCACGGTGACGCAGGTCGACCCGGCGGGTAACACGTCGAAACCGACGGTGGTGACCCCGGAGGTCGACACGACGGCGCCGGCCAAACCGGTGGTGAACCCGTCCACGGGTGGCTCGGTCACGGGTACGGGCGAGCCCGATGGCAAGGTGACGATCACCATTGATGGCAAGCCCGTACCGGGGTGCGAGAACACGACGACGGACGCGGACGGCACCTTCACCTGCCGTCCGACAACGCCAATCCCCCCAGGTACCAAGGTCGAGGTGACCGTGACCGATCCCGCCGGCAACGTCTCGCCGCCGGCGACCATCGTGATCGGCAAGCCGACGGCGCCGACCGGTGGCCGGGGGGAATCCTTCCCGTATGGGTTGTTGTTCATGGGCTCGACGATGGTGACCGCCGGGTTGTGGCTGACCCTCCGGGGCTACCGCCCGCGGAAGGCCCGCGCCTGACTGGCTAGGGAAACGATGGTTTACGCTGTGTTGTCAGCCGGGCGTCAGGCGGGCGAGCAAGGTCCCCGGCCCCCGCTGACGACGTGGGCGACGTGGGCGACGTGACCGACGGGAGGTCCGGTGCTCCAGATCACGCTCCCAGCGGCCGACCGGTCCAACTGGCCGAAGATGCGGGTTTTTCCAGAGCAAGGTGGATGCCTGTGATGAATCTCATGATTTTGTTAGGACAATGAGACTTAATAAGTCCAAGTCACAAGGTGGTTTTTGCGAAAACAGACCTTAGTTTGTTTTCTCGGGCCGAGTAGTATTCATCTTCTAGTACCAACTATGGTGTTGGCGCGGGGCGGCGCTGAGAAGAT
>JAIRVA010000057.1 GCA_031254155.1 Propionibacteriaceae bacterium | reverse complement strand
GGCCCCCTGCTCGCGGCGGTCGAGGATGTCCCCGATCTCATCGACTCCGTCGACTGGCCGGACGGCGGGGTCGATGTCCTCGCCCTGCTGACATCACTCCGCGACAGCGGGAATCAGCTTGTCACCGGTGCGAACCAGGTGGCGGACGGGACCGCCGCGCTCGCGGACGGCCTCCCGGTCTTGACTAGCGGTATTGCCCAGGTCGCGGACGGGATGCCCCTCGTGGTGAGCGGGGTGACCCAGGTCAGTACGGGGCTGGACACGCTGGCTGCCCAGACACCGGCCCTCGTCGACGGGATCGCGCAGTCGGCCGACGGCGCGTCCGCCCTGGCCGCCGGCGCGGACGCCCTTACCAGCGGGCTCGCCCTGGTGGCGAATGGGAGTTCGCCGCTCGTTGACGGTTCGCGGCAACTGGCGGACGGCCTCGCGGCCGGCCTGGACCAGCTCCCGACGTACTCCGACGCCGACCGGGCGGCCCTCAAGAACGTGGTGACCTCCCCGATCGACACGACGGACCTGAACGGTACAGCGGGATTCGGCGACGGCTGGACCGCCCTCATCCTGCTCCTCGCCCTCTGGCTGGGCGCGCTCGCGACGTACCTGGTCGTGCGGCCCATCCGCGCCCGGCAACTGGACGCGGCGGGGAACTCGTGGCGCCTCGTGGCTGAGGCGCTCGCCCCCGGGCTCGCGGTGGCAGCGCAGGCGGTGTTGACCGCGGTCGTCGCCCTCGTCGTGCTACACCTGCCGTTCGTCTCGTCGCTCACGGTCGCGGGCCTGCTCTTGCTCGCCGGAGCGGTGTTCGTGGTGGTGAACTTCGCGCTCGTGGCGTGGTTGAAGGGGATCGGCCGACTGGTCGCCGTGGCCTTCGCGGTGGTGACGATCACCGGGGGCCTCACGACCGCCACGCCGGGCGTGTTCACCCTCGTCCGTTCGTTCTCCCCGGTGACGACGGCGTTGGATGCCATCCAGATCGTCATCGCGGGTGGTAGCGGGCTCGCGGCGGGCGTGCTGAGCCTGCTCGGCTGGCTGGTGCTCGGACTGGCCGCCGCCGCGCTGGCGGTGCTGCGCGCACGGACCACGACCTTCGACGCGTTGGCCGACGCCGAGACGTGGGCCCAGGCCCGGCGGGTGAACCCCCGGCGGGGGACCTCCGTCGCGTCGTTGGGTACGCGGGTCGCCCCGCGGCGCGGCATCGGCGAAAGTGAGGCGGCGGGGTACGTTCCCCTGGCCGAGCTGTTCCCCGGTGGGGACGGTACGGCGGGCGAAGCTGACAGTGGTACGGGCGCCAGCAATGATGTCGCGGTCGTTGGTACGGTGAGCGGTGATGGTGGGGCCAGCAGCGACGGGGTGGACTTTTGGGCGGCCCCCGAAGCAGACGGCGAACTGCCAGGAGAGACCGACGGAGCCACAGACAATGGTCCAGTGGTGGCCGACGGTGGCGCTACGGGAGCCGGTGAAGACGCTGTGGTGGACGCTACCGCCCGCGCGGCGACGAACGTGGAGGACGACGGGCGGGCGGGCGAGGTACCGGCCAACGAGTTCGCGGACAACGTACCGCCGGCGGACAACGGCGCGGCCGGCGGATCCGTCACAGCGAGCGTACCCGGCGAGCCAGCCGGACCCAGCCTTGCCGCCGCCCCGGACTGGGACGATGCCCAGGCCAGCCAGACGTGGACCGGCCTGCTCGAGACCCTCGGCGCGGAGCGCCCCGCCGATGTCTTGGCGCAATACCAGACATTGATCGACCACGAGTTGCTCGCCTCCGGGCGCGCCCACTACGAGCGGGCCGGCGGCTGGCTGGTCCAGTTGCGGGGGTACGCCGCCGCGGCGGGACGCCAGGAGTGGTACGACGCGTACGTGCAGGAGATCTGGGACGCCGCCCGGCGCCGGCCGGCCTGCCGGGAGGTCCTTACCCGCCTGGACCTGGTCCCCCACGCGGCGTAGGACCGGGCCATTACCGACACTTTCGACGGGCATTCCTGTTTTGGCGATATCCGCGGCCTGAAACCGCCAGATCTTGCCGTCAAAGGTGGCCAAAACCGACAAGCCTCTTCCGTTCAGCCGGTTTTGGGCAGGTTGCAGGTCGTCGGGAACGATGCCCAGTCGCCCACAGCACCTTGACTCGAACGGTGTCGTACCAGACCGCACAGTTTGACCAGATAGTGTTACACTCGGGATATGCCAACCACACTCGACCGGCTGACGATCACGCGAGTCCCGCGTGTGGACCGGATTATTCTCGAGGGACAGCGACGGCTACCCGGCGCCAAACCCGCCGATGCGCTCCTGAGCCTGGCCGAGCAGGGGCTCGAGGCGACCCGCCCCCGTGGAGTGCGGGGCCTGATGCTCCTGCCCGATGTCACGGTGAACCTCGCCGCAGCCGAGGCGGCACTACTCGATGACTGATCTGGCGGACACCAATTTCCTGCTGGCGCTGCATGTCCCGGCGCACCCGTTCCACGCCCCGGCCGCCGAGTGGTTCGACACCTGCGAGAGCTTCGCCACGACGCCGATGACGGAGACCGGTCTGGTCCGGCTGCTGACCCGGGCGGATGTCATGAACGGCTCGCCCCTCCCGCCCGCCGCCGCCCTCACCCTGCTGGGCATCCTCAAACAACAACCGCACGTCGCGTTCTGGCCCGACGGCGAACAGTTCGAGCGCTCTCGGTTCGCGTACGCCCTCCAGGGGCCAGCCCAAGTGACGGACCTCCATCTGCTCGATCTGGCCGCCGCGCGAGGCGGCGTACTGGTCACGTTCGACACCAGGATCGCGGCGGCACTCCGACCGCGGGACCGGCGGTACCTGCGCCAACTCTCCCCCAGATGACAAGGAGCCCGACGGCCACTAGCCGCCCCAGTAGACAAAGGTCACGTTGTCGACAGCCAGTACGCCGTCCTGGGCCTCGCGGGCGAAGATGGCCTCCACCGACTCGCGGTACCGTTCGTACGCCGGGTCGTCCGCGCGAGGCGTGGTGGAGTGCGACATCATGGAGGCGAGGAACTCGTCGTGGGCGTACCGCAACGGGTGCGGAAACTCGACGCGTGTCAGGGGCTGGCCGAAGAACTCGCGGATCGCCCCCTGCCGGTCCTCCCACCGCGGCGCCTGATGCCACGGGTTCCACCACGACAACTCGGCATGCCGCCGACGTGACGGCGAGTTATAGAGGATAGCGACGGGCGCCGGTCCGATCCGCTCACACTCGGCCCGGAACGCGACCGGGTCGAACCAGTGGAACGCCTGGGCACACACGACCAGATCGACGCTGTGTGCGCGCAACGTGGTCGCTTCCGCCGTCCCCGCCACGATGTGAACGTTACCCAGCCCGGCCAGTCCGGCCTCGGCCTGCGCCCGCATGTCCGGGTCCGGCTCGACGGCCCACACCTCACCCGGACGACGGGCCAACTGCGCGGTGAGCTTGCCCGTGCCGGCACCGATGTCAGCGATCCGTGGGCTGTCCGCCGCCACCAACCCGTAGAGAAACTCGACCGCCCGGTCGGCGCAATCCAGGCGACCCTGCGCGTAGACCTCGGCTCGTCCCGCGAAAGCATCTGTGACCACCTGATCAATCGTAGTCTGAGGAGTCGAGTGTGAACGTGTCTTCGCCTGACCACATCACCCAGGATGAGGATCATCACTTGTCCCGGCCACAATGCCCCGCACTCCCCCACAGCAGATGCTAGACTCGCCTCATGCCAACGACGCTAGACCGCCCCGCGACGCCGCGGGCCTTCGGCCACCCGATGGCTTACGACACCGACACGTACGTACCAACCGGGCAAGGGAAAACATGTCCAGCTCACTGACATTCGCGCAACTGGAGTGGCCGACGGCGACTCTGGGGCCGACGGCAACGGTGCCCATGCTGCACCCGCCGGTGCAGGCTGAGTTTACCGCAGTCGACCCCGATCCGCGCATGGCGGAGGGCTTCCGGCGGGGTGCGCTCGCCACGGTCCTGCCGTTCGCCCGGCAGTCCGGGTACGACCGGGTCCTCACGAACACCCGCCACGAGGTGGCGATCCTTGAGGGCGAGCGCCTCCGCGCCACCTTCCTGCTCGGCCTGGGCGGCCGGCTGTGGTCGTTGGTCGACCTCCAGACCGGTCGCGAGTTGCTCTATTCGAACAGCGCGATCCAGTACGGCAACCTCGCCATCCGGGACGCCTGGTTCCCCGGCGGCGTCGAGTGGAACGTCGGCCTCATCGGCCACACCGTCCTCTCCTGCTCGCCCCTGCACGCGGCGCGCATCGACGGGCCGGCCGGCCCCGGCCTCCGCCTCTGGGAGTTCGACCGGCTGCGCGAGTGCGTGTACCGGCTCGACGCGTGGTTCGACGACGAGACCGGCCTGTTGTGCGTCCGTCCGGAGATCCACAACCCCAACCCTGACCCGGTCGACACCTACTGGTGGTCGACCATCGCCGTCCCACAGACCGACGACGTCCGGACCATCGTCCCGGCGGACACCGCCTGGAAGTTCGGTTTCAGCCGCGAGATGCGGCTCGTGCCGGTGGGCAACCCGCGGTACGACATCACCTGGCCGGCCCACACCACCGACTCGGTCGACTACTTCTTTGACCTCCGCCAGGCCGCCCGCCCGTGGATCGCGGCGGTCGGGGCGTCGGGCCACGGCCTCGTCCAGACATCGTCCGCCGTCCTCGAGGGCCGCAAGCTGTTCCTGTGGGGCTCCGGGCCGGGCGGCTCCCAGTGGCAACGCTGGCTTTCCCCGCTCGGCGGGGCGTACCTCGAAATCCAGGCGGGCCTGGCCCGTACCCAGATGGAACACGTCGAGCTGAGTGCCAGACACCGTGTCAGCTGGGTCGAGACCTATGGACCGCTCGACGTCGACCCGGCCGCCGCGGCCGCCGACTGGATCACCGCCCGGACGTGCGTCGAGCAGGCGATCGCGGCCACGCAGCCCGACGCGTGGTTCGCCCGCGCCGAGGCGACCGGCGAACAGTACGCGGGCCGGCCGGTGACGGCGCTCGCGCATCACGGCTCGGGCTGGGGCGCCCTCGAACGCCTCCGGCGCGAGGCGGCGGGTGATGACTCCCTCGACCTCACGACCACCCCCTTCGGCGATGACACGCTGGGTACCGACCAGCAGCCCTGGGTCGCGCTCCTTCGTCGCGGGGCCTTCCCCGCCGCCGACCCGCTTGGGCCACCGGCGTCGTTCCAACGCTCGCCGGGCTGGGTACCGCTGCTCGTCGCCGACGGCAGTTGGCGGGCGCTGCTGCACCTCGGGGACATCCGCTGGCACGCGGGTGACGCCGACGGCGCCCGGGCCGCGTGGACGGCGTCGCTCACCGCGGCCCCGAACCCGTGGGCGTGGCGGAACCTTGGTGTCGCCGCCCAGGCGACCGGTGACGCCGCCGCAGCCGCGAGAGCCTACGCCGAAGCGGGTACCCTCGCCCCGGACAACCTCGACATCCTCCTCGAACGGCTCGCCTTGCCAGACCAGAACCCACTCGCCACCCTCACCCTCATCGACGGGCTGCCGCCCACCCTCCGGACCGAACCGCGCGTCCGCGTCGCCGAGGCGGCGGCTGCCCTGGACGCGGGCGAACTCGAACGGGCCCTCGCGACACTCACCCCGCTGCCCGAAATCGCCACTGTCCGTGAAGGCGACGACTATCTGGCCGACCTGTGGGACCGGCTGCAAACCGCGCTGCCCGGCGCGCCGATGAGCCCCCTGGTCGCCGCGTGGCGGGCCCGCGGGGCGCGGCTACCGGACATCTGGAACTTCCGCATGGTGACGAAGGAGAACTCATGACCGACCTCGACCGCTTTGACACCGAGATCACGACCCGGCTGCAGACCCTGCACGCCTTCGCCGCTGACGGCGGCCTAGACCAGGCGATCACCATCCTCGCGACATCGCTCGCGCACGACGGCGTCCTCCAGGCTTTCGGCACCGGGCACAGCGCGGCCTTCGCGATGGAGATCGCCGGGCGGGCAGGCGGTTTCATCCCGACACACGCCCTGCGACTGCAAGACCTCGTCCTGCTGGGGGTCCGGCCGCTCGACGCGCTCGAGAGCCCGGAACTCGAACGCGACCACACGGTCGCCGACCAGCTGTACGACCTCTACGACATCCGGCCGGCCGACGCCTTCCTCATCGCCTCCAACTCGGGCGCGAACGGCTCGACCGTCGGCCTGGCCCTGCGGGCCCAGCGGGAGGGCCACCCCGTCATCGCCGTCACCAGCCTCGTCCACAGCCGCGGTGTCGCGTCGAAACACCCCAGTGGCAAGCGGTTATTCGAGGTCGCCGACGTCGTCCTCGACAACCTCGCCCCGTACGGCGACGCCACACTTGACTCGCCGTCCGGCATCGCCATGGGGGCCGTGTCGTCCATCACCGCCGCGTACCTCGCCCAACTCCTGACCGTTGGTACGGCGGCCAAGCTGGAAGCGGAAGGTCTCCGCCCACCCCTCTACGTCTCCGCCAACGTCCCCGGCGGCGACGAGCACAACCGCGGCCTCGAAGACCAGTTCGGAGTCCGCATCAAACCGTTCGCCCACCTCGACGAGATCCGGGCGCGCCTCACCCACACCCAAGGCCTGATGATCCAATGACGCAGGTCAGACCCAAAAGAAGAAAGGAAACAACTATGGCACAACTAGTCAGCCGTAGGTACATCGCGGCCGCAGTCGCCGCGTTACTCGCCCTCGGGGCAGTGTCGTCGTGCGCCTCGCCAGCCCCGTCCGGAACCGACTCGGCGAGCGCGGCGGCGAGCAGCAGTGTGACCGCGTCGGCGGACAACCCGTTCGGCCTGAAGGACGGCAGTGTGATCGACGCGGTCGTCTTCGACGGCGGGTACAAGACCGACTACGTCGACTTCGCCGGCCAGGTCCTGCAGAAGAAGTTCCCCGGGGTGACGGTCAACGTCACCGCGTCCACGGAGATCTCCGCCGAGATGCAGCCGCGCTTCGTCGGCGGCAACCCGCCGGACCTGCTGGACAACCAGGGCGCCCAGACGATCCCGATGACCTCGATCATCTCGCAGCTGGCGACGTGGGACAACCTGTGGGCCGCCAACACCTACGAGGGTGTGCCCATCAAGGACGCGGTCCTTTCTGGCGTCAAGGAGACCGGTACCTACGACGGCAGGTTCCTCGTGATGCCGTACGTGATGACGGTGTGGGCGTTCTACTACTCGCAGTCGCTGTTCGACGCCAACGGCTGGACCCCGCCGAAGACGTGGGACGACGCCCTGACGCTGTGCGACCAGGCGAAGGCCAAGGATCTCTACCTGTTCACCTGGGGCAAGGAGGCGGCCAGCTACTGGAAGTACCTCGCCATGGACTCGGCCAACAAACAGGGCGGCTCGGATGTCACCCAGAACATCATCAACCTCAAGCCGGGCGCCTGGTCGGATCCGACCATGAAGGCCGTCCTGGACAAGTTCAAGGCCGTCGTTGACAAGGGTTGCTTCATCCCGGGCGGCGCGGGTACCCAGTTCACCCAGGCCCAGGCGCAGTGGTCGAACGACCAGAAGGCCCTGATGTACTTCACCGGCTCTTGGATCGAGAACGAGATGGCCAAGGCGACTGCGGACAACTTCAAGATGACCGCCTGGCCGGCCCTCGTCCTTGATGAGGCCACGGCGAAAGTACCGTTCGCGGCGGTCGACGCCGGGGCGTCGGAGAACTTCGTCCTGCCGGCCCAGGGTGCCAACGTCGCGGGCGCGCAGGAACTCATGCGGGCCATGCTGTCGAAGGAAGCGGCGTCCAACTTCGCCAAGAGCCGGCTCGCCCCGACCATCGTCAAGGACACCGTCCCCGCCGATGGCTTCGGTTCGACCGCCCTCGCGTCGACCTCGGCCCTGCTGGAGACCTCCGGTGACAACACCTTCACCTGGGCGGCCACCAACTACGACAACTACTACGGCATCGCGACCGACTCGCTTGTCTTGTGGAACTCCTTCCTCTCCGGCGAGAAGTCGGTTGACGACCTGATCAAGGGCGAGGAAGACCTCAACGCCAAGGCCGCCGCCAACACGGACATCCCCAAGATGACGTGGAACGTCTGACCTAGCCAGGGTCACTTCGCTATGGCACACCACGCGGCGCCGGGCAGCCTGTCTTTCTCAAGACGGGTTGCCCGGCTGCGCCGCCGGGCGACCTTCGACCGCGTCAGCTTCCTGGCGGTCTTCCTCGTCGTACCGGTGGCCCTCTTCGTGATCTTCGAGCTGAGCCCGATGGTCCAGGCCCTGTACTACGGCATGACCAACTGGCGCGGCTTCTCCGCAACCATGGACTTTGTCGGGTTCAGGAACTACGTCCAGATGTTCTCCGACACCAAGTTCCTGATCTCGATGCGCAACTCGGCCCTGCTGGTCGTCGTGGTACCCACCATCACACTGGTCTTGTCGTTCGCGATCGCCGCCGTGGTGACGACCGGCGGGCGCAGCATCGGCCGGGTCGAGGGCCTCAAGGGCGGGGGGATCCACCGCGTGGTGTCGTTTTTCCCGTACACCGTCCCCGCCATCGTCGTCGGCCTGATCTGGGCGCAGGTGTACGATCCCAGCCGCGGCCTGCTCAACGGCGTCCTCAAGGCGATCGGGTTCAAGCAGTTCCAGGGCTTCGCCTGGATCGGCCAGGTGTCGACCGCGATGCCGTCGTCGATGTTCGTCATCGTCTGGAGCTTCGTCGGCTTCTACACCGTCTTGTTCGTCGCCGCGATCAAGGGCATCCCGGCGGAGACGTACGAGGCGGCCCGTATCGACGGCGCCGGTCGTTTCCGGACGGCCATCGCAATCACCCTGCCGCAGATCGCTGACACGGTCCGCACGGCGTACATCTACCTGGGACTCGCCGCCATCGACGCGTTCGTCTACATGCAGGCCCTGAACCCCCAGGGCGGGCCGGACTTCTCGACGCTCACGATGTCGCAGAACCTCTACATGGAGGCGTTCAAGGGCGGCAACTTCGGCTACGCGACCGCCATCGGCGTCGTCCTGGCCGCGGTGACCATGGCGTACGCGGGCGTTATCTTCGTAGTTTTCCGCCTGCTGAGGGGCAAAGATGATGGAATGAGGGCGTCATGAGCCACCGCCGTACCCAAACCACCAGGGGCGACACCTTCATCGCCACACTGTCCCACGTCTTGCTGACGATCTGGACCATCGTCGTCATCGCCCCCTTCCTGTGGACGATTCTGTCGAGCCTCAAGACCACCAAGGAGATCCTCTCCAACCCGTTCGGCCTGCCCGGCCAACTCCACTGGGAGAACTACGCCAACGCCTGGAACGGCGCGGGGATCGGCCGGTTCTTCTTCAACACGGTCGTCGTCGTCGGCTGCTCGGTCCTCCTGGTGATGGTGCTGGGCGCGATGCTCGCGTACGTCCTGGCGCGGTTCAAATTCCTCGGCAACAAGCTGATCTACAACATCATGCTGATCGCGATGATGTTTCCGATCTTCCTCGCCATCGTACCGTTGTTCTTCATCCTGCAGAACATGAAGCTGCTCAACACACTGCCCGGCCTGATCGTTGTCTACGTGACGTTCGCGCTGCCGTTCACGATGTTTTTCCTCTACTCGTTCTTCCGGCAGTTGCCGCACGACATTTACGAAGCGGCGACCGTCGACGGCGCGGGCGAATGGCGGACCTTCTTCTCCGTGATGCTGCCGATGGCGTCGCCGGGCATGGCCTCGGTCGCGATCATGAACTTCGTCGGGTTGTGGAACCAGTACCTCCTGCCGGTCGTCCTGAACTCCAAGAAGGAGAACAACGTCCTGAGCCAGGCGATGGCCGGGTTCGCGTCGAAGGCGGGGTACGCGGTTGACTTCGGATCGCTGTTCGCGGCCGCCGTCATCACCGTCCTACCGGTGTTCGCCGTCTACGTCCTGTTCCAGCGCCAGCTACAGGGTTCCGTGACGCAAGGGACGTTCCGCTAGTGGCCCGGGTCGTCGCAGTCGACGGCGGGGGTACGTCCACCCGCTGCGTGGTCGTCGAATCGGGCGGGCGGTGTCTGGGGTTGGCGACGGGTGGCAGCGGCAACCCGGTGTCGGCCGGCTGGTCGTCCGCTTCGGCCGCCGTCGCGCACACGACGGTGACGGCACTCACGCAGGCCGGCCTGACCGGGGCCGACATCGACGCGGTCGTGCTGTCCATCGCGGGGGCCGGCACCGTCGAAACGGATGGGTTTGCCGAGCCCCTGCGGGCGCTCGGGATCGCCTCTCCCCCAGTGCACAAGCCGGACATCCTGGCGAGTTACTG
>JAIRVA010000052.1 GCA_031254155.1 Propionibacteriaceae bacterium | reverse complement strand
ACTCCTCCAAATGGCCCAACACCATCTTGATAGCTCTCTCCCTCACCTGGGGCGCGTAACGTTGTGGCATGCCACTCATCCTCTCTCATAACAAGAGCGGCACCAAACCCATACCGGTTCACTTTCCATTGTCTTCCTGTGGGACTCATGTGATATACCTGGGCTGGCTGTGAACGTAGGGGTAACGGTGGGTTTTTACCTCTCCGTGCTGGTTTTCCTATGCAACAGTTTCGCTTCAGCTACGAACGCTGACCCATCGCTGTTTGAGAGGCTGGTTGGTACGAACACTGCCCAAGCGCTGTTCGACAATCTAGCTGGTGTGTTGTTTGCTGTCGATATCATCATTCTCATCGGGCGAGGTCTCTTACACGCGCGGCGGTGAAGCGACTATCTCCCGAAACGCAGCCTTCAGGCACTCCTCCCAGGGAATCCCAGTCACACGGCACGATTGCTCTGGAGAGAGACCGACAAGACAATTGTCTCACACTGTCGTTGCCTGCCCCTACAGCGCCCGGGGATGGGCGCTGCGGTAGACCTCGCGCAGATGGTCGACGGTCACGAGGGTGTACACCTGGGTGGTCGCCACGGAGGCATGACCCAGGAGCTCCTGGACAACCCGGATGTCCGCGCCCCCGTCCAGGAGGTGAGTGGCGTAGGAGTGACGCAAGGTGTGCGGGGAAATGTCCTGGCTGAGCCCGGCTTTGGCTGCCAGAGCACCAATTCGGTTGAACGCGCTCTGCCGTGAGAGGCGCTCGCCGCGGGCGTTAAGAAACAGGGCCGGGGTCGCCCGGACGGCGAGCGGGGCCAGGCGCGGGCGACCCCGGACCAGCCAGACGTCCAGCGCTTCCCGGGCGAAGCGGCCGACGGGGACCACCCGTTCTTTGCCGCCCTTGCCCAACAGACGAAGCCCCTGGCTCTCGTCGGCCAGCAGCCGGGTCGCGTCGTCGACGTTGAGGGCGAGTACCTCCGAGACGCGGGCCCCCGTCCCGTACAGCACCTCCACCAGGGTCCGGTCGCACAGTTCGTCCGCGCTGGACGACGCCTCGATTCCCCCGGCGGCCGCGATGAGTCGACCCACCTCGTCAATGGTGAGTGCCTTGGGTAGCCGGCGGCCCGGGGCGGCCGGAGCGACGTTCTGCGCCGGGTTGGCGGTCGTCGTACCTTCGGCGGCCCAGAACTGGTGCAACCCGCGGACTGCCACCGTCATCCGGCCGACCGAGGCGGGCGCCATACCCGCCTGGACCAACTCAACCGGGAAGCCGGCCACCGCCGCCGGGGTGACGCCCAAGGGTTCCCCGATCCCGCGCCGGCGCAGGTACGCGGCGTACCGCTCCAGGTCCCGGGTGTACGCCGCGACCGTGTGCGGGGAGAGCCCGCGCTCGGCCTTCAGGTGGTCCAGGTACACCCGGATGCCCGCCTCCAGCGCGTCGATCATCGTCCGCCGATGATCCGCCGCGTCGCCGCGACGTCCCTCGTCAACTGGGCGATCAACTCCTCCGGCGACGCGAACCTCGATTGGGGGCGCAGATGGGCGACAAAGTCGACCCCGACGCGCTCGCCGTACAGTTCCAGATCGGTACGTCCGATGGCGTGGGCCTCCACCCGGCGCTCGATGCCGTCGAAGGTCGGGTTGCTGCCGACGGAGATGGCGGCGGGCCACCGGTCGGCGCCGTGGACAAGGTACCCCGCGTACACCGCGTCAGGCAGGCAGGCCGCACCCGGCGCGACCGTGATGTTGGCGGTCGGGAAACCGAGGGTGTGCCCCCGCCGGTTGCCGTGGACGACGAGGCCCGAGTAGCGGAACCACCGGCCCAGCATCTGGGCGGCGCGGGCGACGTCACCGGCGGCGACGGCCTTCCGGACCCGGGACGACGACACCGGTCCGTCGTCGCAGAGCATCGGCAGAACGGTCACGTCGAACCGGCCCCCCGCGAGCGTCCGCATCTGGTGGCCGTCGGCCTCGGCCCCCGCGCCGAACCGGAAGTTCTGGCCGACGACGACCGCGGTCGGACGGAGCGGGACGAGGACCGCCTCCACGAAGCGCTCCGGCGACCAGGCGCCCAGCTCCGGGGTGAACGTGACGATGGAGACCTCGTCGGCCCCGGCCGCCTTCAGCAGCTCGACGCGGTCCTCGATACCGCAGAGCAGCGCGGGCGCCTTCTCGGGCCGCAGGATCGAGAGGGGGTGGGGCCAGAACGTCAGGGCGACCACCGTACCGTCGCCAGCCGCCGTCCGCGCCGCCTGGAGGATCGCCTGGTGGCCCTCGTGGACCCCGTCAAAGTTACCGATGGCGACCACCCGGGGGCCGGGCCGGGCCGCCGGCGCGACCTCCTCCGCGACCACGACGACGGGCCGGGCCAGCTCCGGGTCGGCCGGATCGGGCCGGTACAACGCCAACAGACGCCCCGCGTGGACGAGCGCGGCGAGGTCACCCGGGAGACGCCGGGCGACCGCCCGGCCGTGCGCGACGGCACCCGCCGTCACCGCGTCCACCTCGACCAGCTCCGCGATGTGCCCGGCCAACGCGACCATGTCCTGTGCCTTGTCGGGGGTGACCGCCTCCAGCGGTACCGCCTCGGCGACGCTGAAACCGCCGATGCGCGTCCGGCGGAGCCGCGTCACGTGCCCGCCCACCCCGAGGTCGCGGCCCAGGTCGCGGGCGAGCGCCCGGATGTACGTCCCCGCCGAGCAGTCGACCACGACCTCCAGGTCGGCAAAGGGGGCCTGGGCGGTGAGAGACACCAGCTCGAAGCGGGTGACGGTCACCCGCCGCGCCTTGAGGTCAACGTCTTGGCCCTCGCGGACCCGTTTGTACGCCCGCTGGCCGTCGATCTTGATCGCTGACACCGCGCTGGGTACCTGGTCGATCTCCCCCACGTACCGGCTCATCGCCGCCTCCACCGCGTGACGGGTCAGCCCGGTCGCGTCAACCGTCGCGCCAACCGGCGTGCCTTCGGCGTCGTCGGTCGTGGTCGCCTCGCCCAGCCGGATCGTGGCGACGTACTGTTTGTCCTTGTCGGCGACGTACCCGAGCAGCCGGGTCGCCCGCCCGAGGCCGATCACCAGCAGACCGGTCGCCAGCGGGTCGAGCGTACCGGCGTGCCCGGCCTTGCGAGTCCGCAGCGCCGCCTTGGCCCGGGCGACCGCCCGGAACGACGTCATGCCCGCCGGCTTGTCCAGCAGGAGGAAACCATCAAGGTCGAGACGCGCGTGCCGCGAGGCGGCACCGGGGGGATTACTGGTCACCGTCTTCCTCGTCGCGCTTGTACGGATCCTCGTCACCGGCGAACTGCGCCCCCTCGGCCCGTTGGGCGATCTCGGCGTCGGCCGCCTTGACCGAGGCCAGGAGAGCGTCGAACTGGTCGGAGGCTTCGGGTAACTGGTCGAGAATGAACTCCAGCACGGGCGTGAAGCGCATCTTCACCCCGCGCGCGACGGCCGTCCGGATCTGGCCCTTCGCGGCCTCCAGCCCCTCGGCGGTCTGCGCCTGCGCCTCCTCGTCACCGAGGACCGTGTAGTAGACCTCGGCGGTCTGCCAGTCCCGGGAAAGCCGGACCTCGGTGACGGTCACGAACCCCAGCCGCGGATCCTGGATCCGGCGGGACAGCATCTCCGCGACAATGAGCTTGATCTGCTCGGCAACTTTCAACGCACCCGTGCCTGCCACGCGTCCTCCCTTACGTCCTGGGCTTTTCGACCATCTCGTACGTCTCCACGAGGTCATCGAGGCGGATGTCGGAGAAGCCGTCCAGGGTGAGACCGCACTCGTAGCCCTCGCGGACCTCGACCACGTCGTCCTTCTCGCGCCGCAGCGTGTTGATCCCCGTCTCGGCCACCACGATCCCGTCGCGGACCAGCCGCGCCTTGGCGTGGCGACGGATCGACCCAGACATGATCATGCAGCCGGCGATGATACCCGCCTTCGACGACCGGAAGATCTGGCGGACCTGGGCGGTACCGCGCTGCACCTCTTCGAAGACCGGCTTCAGCATGCCCTTGAGGGCCGCCTCGATGTCGTCGATCGCCTGGTAGATGACCGAGTAGTACCGGATGTCCACGCCCTCCTGGTTGGCCAGTTGGGTGGCGTGGCCCTGGGCACGGACGTGGAAGCCGATGATGATGGCGTTCGAGGCCGCGGCCAGCGAGACGTTGGTCTCGGTGACGGCGCCAACCCCGCGGTCGATGATCCTGAGGCTGACCTCGTCGCCGACATTGATGTTGACCAGGGCGTCCTCCAGGGCCTCGACCGAACCGGCCGAATCGCCCTTGAGAATGAGGTTGAGCTCCTCGCCCTTCTCCATCTCCTTGAACAGGTCTTCCAGCGTCCGCCGCTTCGTCCCCTTCGCCAGGGCCGCGGCCCGGGCCCGCGCCTCGCGCCGCTCGGCGATCTGGCGGGCGGTCCGCTCGTCGTCGACGATCAGGAAGTTGTCACCGGCCCCGGGTACGGCGGTGAGGCCCAGTACCTGGACCGGCATCGACGGCGGCGCCTCGTCAACCATTTCACCGTGGTCGTTGACGAGGGCGCGCACCCGGCCGTACGAGGTGCCGGCCACAATCGGGTCGCCGATGTGGAGGGTACCCCGCTGGACGATGGCGGTCGCCACCGGGCCGCGCCCGCGGTCGAGGTGCGCCTCGATCGCCACGCCCTGGGCCGGCATGTCCGGATCGACCCGGAGGTCGAGTTCGGCGTCGGCGGTCAGGACGATGGCGGTCAGCAGCTCTTCCAACCCCTGCCGGGTGAGAGCGGAGACGTCGACGAACATGGTGTCGCCGCCGTACGTGTCGGGGACGAGGCCATACTCGGTCAGTTGGCCGCGGACCTTCGTCGGGTCGGCGCCCACCTTGTCGATCTTGTTGACCGCGACCACGATCGGTACGTCGGCGGCCTTGGCGTGGTTGAGCGCCTCAATCGTCTGGGGCATCACCCCGTCGTCGGCGGCCACGACGAGGACGGCGATGTCGGTCACCTGCGCACCGCGGACCCGCATGGCCGTGAAGGCCTCGTGGCCCGGGGTGTCGATGAAGGTGACCTGGCGTTCCTCACCGTCGACTTCGGTCGTGACCTGGTAGGCACCGATGGCCTGCGTGATCCCGCCGGCCTCGCCCGCGGCCACGTTGGTGTGCCGGAAGGCGTCGAGCAACTTGGTCTTGCCGTGGTCGACGTGGCCCATGATGGTGACAATCGGTGGCCGGACGACCAGATCTTCCTCATCGGCCAGGTTCTCGCCGAAACCGAGGTCGAAGGTGGACAGCAACTCGCGGTCCTCGTCCTCGGGCGAGATCACCTGGATGTCGTAGTTGAGCTCCGTACCGAGGATCTCCAGCGTGTCGTCGCTCACCGACTGGGTCGCCGTCATCATCTCGCCCATGTTGAAGAGCACCTGGACGAGCTGGGCGGGGTCAACCCCGATGCGCTCGGCCAGATCCGTCAGCGACGAACCGCGCGGGAGCCGGATGGTCTGCCCCTCCCCCTGGCGGATCCGCACACCCGAGATCGTCGGTGCTTCCATCTCGTCAAACTCTTGACGACGCAGTTTCTTCGACTTCCGGTTCTTCCGCCCGGCGGCGTTCGCCCGGCCGAAGGCCCCCTGCGTACCGGAGCCAGCGCGACCACCACGGCCGCGGCCGGCCGGTGCGCCGGCCCCCGGCGTCGGGGCCCCGAAACCGGTCCCCGTACCCCGGCCGCGCGGCGCACCCTGGCGGCCGGCGGCTCCCGGCTGGCCCGTGGTCGTGGCGCGCGGGCCCGTACCCGGACCGGGCCGCGGTGCGCCCGCGCCGCCCTGACGGGGCGGACGCGGACCGGGGACGGCCGGGCGCCCGTTGTCTTCGCGGGGCCGCCGGACTCCCATACCCTGGGAGGAGGCGTACGGATTATTGCCGGGCCGGGGCATCCCCGGACGGCGGGCTTGGGCAGGATTGGGCATGGGCCGCGGGATGGGCCGGGGAATCATCGCCGACGGCTTGGGCACGGCGGGCTTCTCGGGTTCGGGCTCTGGCTCGGCCGGCGGTGCCGGTTCGGGCGCCGGCGGCTCAGGCTTGGGCTTGGGAGCCACCGGTACGACGGGAGCGGGCGGCGGGGTCACCCGGGGAGCTTCTACCACCGGCGCCGGCTCGATCTTCGGCGGGGCCGCTACCGGTGTCGGTGCCGGTACCGGCTCCGACACGGGCGTTGCCTTGGTGGTGAAACGCTCCCGCAAACGGCGCGCGACCGGCGGTTCGATGGTTGACGAAGCAGACCGCACATACTCGCCCATTTCGGCGAGCGCGGCTAGCACAGTCTTGCTGTCGAGTCCGAGTTCTTTAGCGAACTCGTGGACGCGGGGCTTGGCCACAAATCTCCTTATGTGCCCAGACCGCGTCCGGGCAGGTTACATGGATAGAGTGCTCATTGTGTACAACTCATCGCTGGCTCATGAGCAACTGCCCACCTTTACTCTCATTGACCCGTACCCAACACGGGCCACCGGATAGTTTAGAGCATAACCCGCCGCGATCCCAATCAGGACTTGTCCCCCGGCCCGAACGACCCAGCGAACACCGCAAAAGTGGGAGGATGGTGACGTGGACTGGAGGGTACTCATCATCGCCGCGGTCGTCGCTGCCGCGGTCGTCGCCGCCGCCTACCTCGCAGACCGCCGGTCGGCGGCCGACCGGCGGCAGAGTCTCGCCACGCCCCCCGACCGCCCGCAGTTGGCGGGTGAGCCAGTGCCGGTTTACCTGACGGCCGACACGGTACGGGCGGCACCACCCCGACGTGCTCCCCCGACACCGGCGGAACGGGCGGGGATTGACGCCCGGCTCGCCGGGGTCACCCCCCTGGAGGTGGGCTGGCCATCGGCGGATTTCGTCACGGATCCGGAGTCCCGTCGTACGGTGCTCGTCTCCCCGCTCGTCGTGGTGACCGAGTCGGTCAACCGGGTGTCCGACCTCGTACCCCTCCTCCGCCGCGTCCAGGCCGAGGGCCGGCCGCTCGTCATCGCGGCGCAAGCCATCGCGCCCGAGGCCATGGCGACCCTATCACTCAACGTGTTCTCCGGCCGCCTGTCGGCGCTCTGTCTGCTCACCGACGCCCTGGCCGGACTCGCCGACGCCGCCGGCGGCCGGGTCATCCCCAGCGCCGACCTGACGGCTGGTTTCCTACCTGACAACGCGCTCGGGACGTGCGCCCTCTGGGTCACCGACTCGGAACGGACGTGGGTCGTACCCTCATAGCGCCTAGAACTGGCCAGCCACCTGCTGCAAGCCGGAGAGCAGGTTCTCGGCCGTGAACTCGGTGACGGTAGTGGCATTTGACTGCAGGTCGAAGCTCACCTGGTGGCCGTTGACGAAGAACGACGGCGTACTCTTGACCCCCGCTGTCACCGCCTCCTGTTCCATCGCGGTGACCGCATCCGCCGGTGCCCCAGAATCGTAACAGGTCTGGAACGTGGCCAGATTATCGCCCGCGAGCCCGGCCTGGGCCGCGAAATCGTCCCGGATCTGCGCGTCGGTGAAGCCGGTACCCTCCTTCGCCGGCTGATTGGCGAACACCACGGAGTGATAGGCCCAGAAGGCGCCCACCTGGTCGGCGCACAGTGCCGCGCGCGAGGCCCGCTCGGAGGCATCGTTGAACTGGTCACCGATCAACGTACGCAGATGGACGCGCAGATCAATGTCGCCCGACTGGGCGAGTTCGCCCAACGCCTTCCCGTAGATCTGGGCCGCCCGGGCACACCACGGGCACTGGTAGTCCTCGTGGATGTCGAGCTGGATAGCGCCCGCTTTCGGCTGGGCGGTCACCTCGACGTACTTGGTCAGGAAGAGCGGCGCCGACGGGGAGCCCGTCGCGGCGGGTGTCGCAGCGGTCTCGACCACCGCGGGGGTGGTGGCGGCCGTGGTCGGTGCAGCGGACGCGGTCAACTTGACCACCAGGACGACGACCGCGACCGCCAGGCACACCGCGATGACGCTCACCGCCGTCAACGCCAGTTGCAGGGTACGGACGATGTCGTTCGGTTTTGGCGGCTCCTCGTCCAAGAAACTCAGATCGTCAGTCTCGGGCTCGTCCGCGTTCAACTCCGAGCGTTTCACTTTGGCCATGTCAGTCCTTCCCAGTTGCAGCACATCATTCTATCATCCGGTTTTCGGCGCTGATATCCGAACATGACGAATCGTCCGGAATCCCCTACACTGGTTAGGCGCCATGTCCCCATCGTCTAGAGGTCTAGGACGCCGCCCTTTCACGGCGGCAACACGGGTTCGAACCCCGTTGGGGATGCCAAGCAGGCCCAACGGGGTTCGGACCCGCGAGGGCAGGAGCCGTTGAGAGAAGGTCCAGTGGACCTTCGAACCGGCTCCTGGTCCGAGGCTCGCCGACAGGCGAGCGGAGGACGGTGCCTTCGCCGCAGGCGAAGGCACGGCGAACCCCGTTGGGGATGCGAGAAGGTCACAACGAGGTTTGACCTCGCCTGTCTTTGCCTTCACCGCTCGGCCGGACCGCGTTTGTGGATAAGCCAAGTTTCTCAAATTTGTCTGTGGATAACCCCCCATGGGCGCTTCCCATGGTGTTGGATATGTGCTATGGGTTCGTGAACGGACGTAAGTGAGGAGCAATGAAGGGTCTTCGCATGATCGCCGGGGCGTTGGTGGTGGGTTGTGTCGTGGCGGGGTGTACGCCGGGGGACGAACCCGCGGTGACACCGTCACCGGTGCCACCCACGACCGCCCTGCCGCCGACCCCGACTCCCACACCCACACCCCAGTGGAACGAAGAAGAGCAGGGGGCC
>JAIRVA010000026.1 GCA_031254155.1 Propionibacteriaceae bacterium | reverse complement strand
GGACCCTGCCCGTCTCCGGCCGGTTCAGCCCGGCGCAACGGCAGGTGTACGACGCCGTGCTGGCCGCCCAGCAGGCCGGGATCGACGCCGCCAAGCCGGGCGCCGACTTCATGGACGTGCACAAGGCGGCAACCCGGGTCGTGGCCGAGCACCTGGCCGACTGGGGCATCCTCCCCGTCAGCGTCGAGGCGACCCTCGCCAAGGACGGCGGCCAGTTCCGCCGCTGGATGGTCCACGGGACGTCCCACCACCTCGGGATCGACGTCCACGACTGCGCCCAGGCGCGGTACAAGCAGTACCGCGGCGGCAAACTCAAGCCCGGCATGGTCATCACCGTCGAGCCGGGGATCTACTTCAAGTCGACCGATCTCATGGTGCCCCCCGAACTCCGGGGCATCGGCGTCCGCATCGAGGATGACATCCTCATCACCCAGGACGGCTGCCGGGTCCTGTCGGCGGCCTTCCCGCGGACCGCCCAGGGCATCGAAGACTGGATCGCGGCGGTCCAGGCCCGCTGAAGGTTGGGGGCGTCAGACCGCCTTGGCCAGCAGGGCGGCGGCGAGCTTCACACCCGCCTCGTCGACCATCTCCTGGTCCACCTCGATGGCGCCCGTGACGCCACCGGCGTTGGTTGATGCCCGCTCGTACGCCGCCATGATCCGGCGGGCCCGGGCGAGCACGGCCTCACTGGGGGCGAAGGTCTCGTTGCCCGCGTCGATCTGGTCGGGGTGGACGACCCATTTCCCGTCGTACCCCAGCGCCGCCGCCTTCCGGGCCGAGGCGACGAACCCGGCCTGGTCGCGGATGCCGACGAACGGCCCGTCGACCGCCAGCAGGCCGTTCGCGCGGGCGGCGACGAGGATCGCCATCAGGGGGTAGTGGAACGCGTCGGCGGGATAGCCATCGGGCTGTGAGCCAACAGACAACGTACCCATCCCCAAGCTCGCCATGAAATCTCCCGGCCCGAAGACGAGCGACCGCAGGCGGTCCGAGGCGGCCGCGATGGCCGCGACCGCGGTCAAGCCGCGGGCGTCTTCGATCTGGGCCTCGATGCCGATGCTCCCCGGTACCCAGCCCGCGCCCGCCTCGATCTGGGCGAGGATCAGGTCGGTCGCGCGGATCTGGTCCGGCCCGGTCACCTTGGGCAGGACGACCGCGTCGATCCGGTCGCCCGCGCGGCCCACGACCTCCAGCAGGTCGGCGGCGGTCCAGGGACTCGTCCAGTCGTTGACCCGGACGGTGACGCAGGGGGCCTGCCAGCCCGCCGGGTCGGCGAGGGCATCAATGATCAGCCGCCGTGCCTCGGCCTTGGCGCCGGGGGCCACGGCGTCCTCCAGGTCGAGGAAAATCGCGTCAGCCGCCAGGGTCCGGGACTTGGCGATGAACCGGGCCGACGAGCCGGGAACGGCGAGGACGGTCCGACGGGGCAAAGCGGTACGCATACCCCTAGCCTAACGCGTCCGCTGTCATCATCGGCCGGGCGATCCCGGAACGGCGAGGTAGGTCGCCGATGTCGTACGTGGTGTATGATGTGGTGTATGCAGCGGACGAACATCTACCTGGCGGATCGGCAGACAGAGGCGCTGGACCGGCTTGCGACCGAGGAGCAGGTGTCCCGGGCGGAAGTGATCCGCCGCTTGATCGACCGGGGATTAACGGGGACCAATACCCTGGATGACGATCTGGCGACCATCGACCAGACCTTCGGCGCGATGGCCGGCGCGGTCGCTCCCCAACGGACGCCGGACGCGCGCGAGGTGTGGCTGGAGCGGTTGTGGCAGAGCTGACTCTGCTCGACAGCGATGTCCTGATCGCGCATCTGCGCGGGTACGAGCCTGCGCGCGCGTGGCTGCGGCTCGCCCGGATCGGCGGCCCGCTGGAGATCAGCGTCCTGACGATCACGGAGATCACGGGCGGGATGCGATCAGCGGAACGAAATCTGGTGTGGGATTTGTTGGCGATCCTCAATCCCCAGCCGGTGAGCGAGGCAGTCGCGCGACGGGCAGGAGAACTGTGGCGAACGTACCGCCGCAGCCACCAGGGGATTGGTGTTGTCGACTACGTGATCGCGGCGACAGCGGAGGTACGCGGCGCAAAGCTGGCCATACTCAATGTCAAGCATTACCCCATGTTTGAGGGGCTGCAGCCGGCATTCGCCGTGTGAGTTCTCGGGTGACCCGAGAGTCAACATTCAAAACGACCATGGGATGGCAAAGCGGTACCAGGTCGTTCAGGTACTCAGGGCAATTGACAAGCTGACACAACTGGAGGGCGACGATGAGAGTTGAGCATTACTCCTACCGGGTGCGGTGGAGCCCGGATGATAACGAGTACGTCGCAACGGTGGCAGAGTTCCCGTCATTGTCGTGGCTGACTCGCCCGCCGGGGCGCTGGAGGGGATGACCCGGTTGGCCACCGACGTCGTACGAGAGATGGAAACTGGCGGCGAGACGCCGCCGGTACCCTTGGCGACGCGGTCGTACTCCGGTAAGTTCATGGTCCGCGTGCCGCCGGAGACCCACCGCGCACTCCTCCTGGCCGCGTCTGAGCAGGGTGTCTCCCTCAACTCCCTCGCGACGGCTCGTCTCGCCGGTACCGCCGGCGGGTGAACTCGCGGGCTGCGCTCCCCGGCGTATGATGGGACCAGACATGTGAAGGGAGGACTGGTATGGCCACGGCGCACGACTTCG
>JAIRVA010000321.1 GCA_031254155.1 Propionibacteriaceae bacterium | reverse complement strand
CGGAGGTGGCGTGGTTGCCCATGAGGCGCTGGATCATCTTGGCGTGATCCGCCCCGAACGCGGTCCCGCACGCTGCCACCGCGGTCTCGATGCCGGCCGTGTGACAAGCCATGACATCGGTGTACCCCTCGACGACGACCGCCTGGGAGGTGGCACCGATCTGGGTCCGGGCGAGGTCGAGCCCGTACAGGACGTGCGACTTCTTGTAGAGGGGCGTCTCGGGGGTGTTGATGTACTTCGCCGGCATCCGGTCGTCGTCGAAGAGCCGCCGGGCACCGAAACCCAGCACCGCCTTGCCGGCGTCGCGGATCGGCCAGACCAGCCGGGACTGGAAGAAGTCCCAGCCGCCGCTGCGCATGAGACCGGCTTCCGCGAGCTCTTCCTCCCGGAAGCCCTTGGCCTTGAGGTAGCCGGTGAGTTCCCGGCCGCCGCGCGGGGCGAAGCCGACACCGAACCGTTCGGCGGTCTGCCTTGAAAAGCCGCGACCGGTGAGAAAGTCTCGTCCGGCCTGGGCCTCCGGCGCCTGCAGTGTCTTGGCGAAGAACTCGGCTGCCATCTGGTTGGCTTCGAGGAGCCGGACCCGCGAGAGGCCCGTCGGCTTGGCCTCGTCGGTGTAGCGGAGACTGACCCCGTACTTGTCGGCCAGGAATTCCACCGCCTCGCGGAACGACAAGTTGTTGATCTCCTGGACGAAGTTCACCGTGTCGCCGCCCTTGCCGCAGCCGAAGCAGTAGTAGAGGCCGCGGGCCGGGGTGACCTGGAAGCTCGGGGTCTTCTCGTCGTGGAAAGGACACAGCCCCTTGAGCGTCCCGGCGCCCGCGGGTTTGAGGGTGACGTACGCGGAGACGACGTCGTCGATCCGGGCGCGGGACCGGACCTCGTCGAGGTCTTCAGGATTGATGAGTCCGGCCATGGTGGCCAGTTTACGGCAGATATCCCCAGGGTTTTGCCGTTTGTGAGGTCGTTCACAGCTTTTGGTGTTGCCGAATTGTTGTCCGGCAGAAACCTGTGAATGGGGATGCAATCGGGGCGGGCCGCCGCCATAGTGATGTATATGGAGAGACATGATCGCGACAGAATGCTGGCGAAACGGATTGAGGCGGGCCTGCTGGCCCAGGAGCTGCTCGACAGCGGGCAGGCGACCCCGCTCGCGGAGCCGGAGGAGTTGCAGGCCCTCGTTGACGAGGGCCACGCGGCCAAGGAGGAGTTGACTGTGGTTCACCTCGGACTGGTGAAGGTGATCGCCGCCGAGACCGCACGGTACCGCCCCGGTGTCGCGTTCGCCGACCTCTTCCAGGAGGGCTGCGTCGCGCTCCAGCAGGCCATCATGAGTTACGACTGGCACAAGGGCCCCCTCGGCCCGTACGCGGGCATGTGGATCCGGGCGGCAGTCCGCCGGATCACGACCCGGACGTGGGTCTCCCTGGATGAGGTCGACGTCGAGGATGTGTCGTACACCCATCACCACGAGCGGGCGCTGAACCGGGACGGGGTGGCCCGGGTGCTGCGGCTCATCCCGTTGGCCCAGCGGGAGATCCTGCGCTACCGGACGGGGTGGGACGGTCCGCCGCGGAGCCGCCACGACATCGCCGGCGAGTTGGGCATCAGCGTCGCCAAGGTCCGGTACCTCGAGCTGGCCGGGCTCGAGTCGCTCCGGAAGCAGTGGGACCTCGCTGAAGCGGCGTGACTGCCGTTGCGCGGCGACTGCCGTTTGATGTGCCATTAGACAAATCCAGTTCTCGGACGCTGAAGTTGTCTCTAGGTCGATGTTGACAACGTTGGACAGATTGATAGACTAGTCCATATTCACGCGAATAGTGAATCTTGAAAACGTGGTGACCAAAGGAGGTAACACATCATGAATCACATGTCGACGAGGCGGTCGTCTTCTTGCGCGCTTACTCTGTTTGTCAGCCTCGCCCTCGCGGTTGGCTCTGTCATTGGTTCGACGACGAGTGTGACGGCTGAGGCATCTTCACCCGGCCCCGGGCCCGTGGCCGAGGGCGACGTCATTTATCAGGTTCTCGTTGATCGCTTCTACGACGGCAACCCGGCTAACAATGATTTCGGCCATGGTGAGTACAATCCGTCGAATCTCGGGTTCTACCATGGCGGAGACTGGGAAGGCCTGACGGAGAAGCTCGACTATGTCGCGGATCTGGGTGTCACGGCGATCTGGTTGTCGCCCGTTTCCGAGCAGCAACCCTTGTCTCGCGACGGGCTGGAGGCCAGCTACCACGGCTACTTCACGAACGACTATGCGACTCCGAACGAGCATTTCGGGAGCGCAGGCGAGTTGCAGGCGCTCATCGACGCGGCTCACCAACGTGATCTGAAAATGATCCTAGATGTGGTGCCCAACCACACCGCCGATTATTTCGCGGGTGCATCCACAACCTACGACCCAGCGGATTATCGACCGGCGAGTCCGCTCGACGATCCTGCCTACTACCACCACACGGGTGATTGCTTGTTCGACGGGACCGAGTCACAAGCCCAGATCGAGGCATGCGATCTGGGCGGTCTGGACGATCTCGACCAGTCAAACCCGGTCGTGTCCGACTACCTTGTGGCAACGTACAAAGACTGGATTGACATGGGTTTTGACGGGATCAGGGTCGACGCCGCCCGGTCGGTCCCGAAGGAGTGGCTCAACTACTTCGAGACACAGATGGGTGTGCCCACGTTTGGCGAGGTCTTCGTCGGTGATGTCGACTATGTGGCTGAATACCAGGACTATCAGTGGGGGGTGCTGGACTTCCCGTACTTTTTCGCGGTTCGCCAGGCTTTCTCTGCCGACACCGACATGAACGCGCTGTCGACGCTGTTTGCGCAGGACTACAAGTACGCCAACCCCAACCGGCTTGAGACTTTCATCGACAACCACGATCGGGCCCGGTTCCTGACCTGGGCGGATGACAATTACCAGCGGCTGCGTTCTGCGCTCACGTTCCTCTTGACCTCCCGCGGCGTGCCGGTCATCTACTACGGTACGGAACAGGCTGACGACGGCAACGGGAATGGTAGTGAGGTGCCCATTGCGAACAAAGACAACCGGAAGGATATGACAAGTTTTGACGAGTCGGCCACGATCTACCAACACATTCAGCGCTTGACGGCAATCAAGCGGGCGTATCCAGCGCTACAGACCGGCGTGCAGCGGGAGATGTGGACTGACAGCACTATTTATGCCTTCTCCCGAATCGTGGCCGGCACTGGCGACGAGGCGGTCACGGTGTCGTCAAACTCGTGGAACGCCGAAACTCGAACCCTGCCACTGCGTGCCGAAAGTGTGATCCCGGTTGGCGCAATGCTGACCAACCTGATGAACACGAGCGACACCGTGACTGTGGCGACTGGTGGGGTGACCGGCAAGCAGATCACGGTGACGATGGGCGAGCACGAGTCCAAGGTGTACGTGCCGGGTGTCCCGGTTTCGGCGTACGCCCCAGACGCGCGGACGGTGACAACGATCCGTGTGCACTACGACACGGGGTACGGACATTCGATATGTCTGCGTGGCGACACGTACCCCCTCTCTTGGACTACGGGCCGCGGGGCGCGCAACGTCGCCAGCGACGTGTGGGAATACACCTTGGAGCGCATACCGGCCGGGCAGACCTTTGAGTTCAAGGCCCTTCTGGATGACACGACCTGGTCAGTCGGTGCCAACTACACGGGAACTGGCGGCAACGTCATCGACATCTATCCATCGTTTTGAGCATCAACTCGAAAGGACTATCACACATGAAACACAACCTACTTACTGCGACCACGACACTTGCCTTGGGCGCACTCCTCGTGGCTGGCTGCTCAGGCAGTCCGGCATCTGGTGGCGGGACGGCTTCGAGCGGCGTGCCCGCGGTCACTGAGGTGAGCGTTTGGCACTATTGGGACGGGGCGAACGCCGACACGTTCGACGCGATGGTGAAAGACTTCAACGACTCGCACCCAGCGATCAAGATCGCGACGTCGAACGTACCAAATGCCGACTTCCTCACGAAATTGCGGGCGTCGGCCTCATCGAAAACTCTGCCCGACGTGGCAATCGGCGACCTGATCTGGGTGCCGCAAATCGAGCAACTGGGCAGTCTCGCCGACCTGACCGGTCTGCTACCGGCTGACCTGTTGTCAGATATCAACCCGGCGCTCACTGCGTACGGCAAGATCAACGGCAAGCAGGTATCAGTCCCGGTGTCGGCGAACAACCTGGGCTACATGTACAACAAGACCCTGTTCGGGCAGGCGGGTTTGGACCCGGAGAAGCCGCCGACGACGTGGGATGAACTGCTGACGATGGGCAAGCAGATTCTGGACAAGACCGGCAAGCCGGGCTATGACCTGTATACCCAGGCCGGGGACAGCGGCGAGGGTCTGACGTGGAACTTCCAGGTCAACCTGTGGCAGGCTGGCGGCGAGTTCCTGAACGCGGACAACACTGCGGCGGCCTTCAATACCCCGGCAGGGAAGAAGGCGCTTCAGTTCTGGCTGGACCTGATGAGTTCGGGCGTGTCGCCGTACGCGCAGTGGGGCCAGTTTGAGAAGGGCCTCGGCGGCTCGGCGCAGGAGGGTTCCTGGATGGTGGGTATTTGGGCACCCGATCCGCCTTTCGAGTTCGCCGCGGCGAAGGTCCCGTACCCAGCGGATGGGAAACCCGCCACCAACCTGGGTGGAGAGCAAGCCATGGTGTTCAACAACTCTGATGCCAAGGCCGCGGCGGCGGGCGAGTTTTTGGCCTGGTTCCTGGACCCGGTGCAGGTGACGACGTGGAGCGAGACAACGGGCATGCTGCCCGTCACGAACTCGGTGGCGACGGGCGGCGCGTACCTTGACTGGGTGAAGAACTCCCAGCCAGCGTTGTTACCCTTCGTGGAACAGATGGCGGATGCGCACGCGCGGCCCAATACTCCGCTCTATTCGCAGATCTCCCTCGCGTTCGCGAAAGAGCTGGAGAAGGCGTTCGCCGGCGAGGCGACGGCCGACCAAGCGTTGGCCGCGGCTGAGCAGGCCGTGAACAACGTGATCGCGAAAGGTTGACGCCGATCGTGTCGATCCCGCAGGCGGCGGTTCCCCGGGGCGTACCGGCCCCGGGGTCCTCCTCGCGGAAACGTCGGCTATCCGGCTCCTCACGCCATTACGAGAAGGATCAGG
>JAIRVA010000206.1 GCA_031254155.1 Propionibacteriaceae bacterium | reverse complement strand
GCCAGCTCGGCGAGGCGGGTGGTCGTGACCCCGGTACCGGCCACGGCGGGCGTCACCTCGTACTGACCGGCCGTCGGGTCGAAATTGAGGCCGGCGTCAACGGCGGGCACGAACCGGCCGGGGAAGTGGGCCTCGCCCCAGGCGTTGAAGCGGGTCGCGTCGATAGTGACCGCGAGCGGGACGGTGCGGTCGGTGTGCGGGCGGAACAGCCAGAAGGAGCGCGTCGAACCCCGGGCGACCCGGGCCAGGGTCAGTTGGCGGTCGACGGTGATGCCGAGATCTTGGGCGGTGGCGGTCTGCGTGGTACCGTCGACGGTCAAACCGACGCTGATCTGGGTCCCCACCTCGGTCAGGACTGGGTCGATTTCGCGGTCGGTCAGACCGGAGATGTCGTGGCCGGCGAGTTGGCTGCCGGGCAAAGCCCGGTTCTTGTACATCGAGTCGGCGACCATACCCACGATGAGGGTACCCACAATCGTCACCGCGAGAAGTGTCCCCAAGACGATGGCGGTGAAGCGAAGGACGCGTGTGCGGGCCAGTGGAACCTCCTCCCCGGGGTCAGTAGCGAGAACTGTTGCTGAAATCCTACTCGCTGTGACCCGGTTCGCCAGACGGACCCGCGGGCTGGGCGAGTTCACGGGCGACGCGGGCGCTCCCCTCTTCAAGCCCCGCCTGTACCGCCGAGACCGCCTTGCCGAGCGCGTCGGGGGCGGCCTGTGGTCCCCGGATCCCGCGGAAGGAGTTGCGGCCGAAGAGGGCGAAACTCACGGCCACGACCAGGAGGAAGACGACTGCGGTCAGGGTACCGAAGAACACGGCACCGTACCCGCTGATCGATGTCGTCGTCACGTACAACCAGGAGAAACCGGCCGCGAAAACGAACCACAGCACGGTGCCGGCCATAATGACGAAGTACGCCGCGACGCCGAAGAACCCGCTCCCCACGCCGACCCGGCGGACGGCAGGCCGGATCTCCGCCTTGACCAGGGCAATCTCATCGGCCACGATCGTGCGGACATCTGCGGTGATTTGGCTCACCAGATCCGAAATCTCGTTGGGGCTGGACATGGTTCCTCCTTGACGCCTCCACACTATCAGCGTCCGCGCGCGGGCGAGGTACCGAGCCAATGTCGTGTCGCCCGCTGCGTCAGCCGGGGGTGCCTCGCAGCGAGACCGACGGTCCGTCGCCTACAGCGAGATCGACAGTCCGTCGTCCGCGGTGATGAGTGACGTCGTGAGGCTCGACTGGTCAACCCCGGCCCGCCAGCACTCAATCTGGTACGGGAGCAACAGCGGATCCGGCACGCGGGCGTACTCGTCGTACAGTGCGCCGATCTCCTCAGCCATCGCGGTCAACCGGGGCTCCTCAAGGTCGTCCGCCCCGGCGGCGTGGCAGGCGCTCGCCTGGAGTTCGGCCCGGGTCGAGGGGACCCACAACCGGTAGGAGGTCCTCTCCACGTGGGGGAAGAACGCCGACCCCTGGAGTGAGGCGACGGACCGGGCGCCAAAATCGGCCGACATGGCCTCCGGGAGGTACGTCTGGACGATCCGCTTCAGTTTGCGTACCCAGGGGATCGAGTCGTCGCGCGTGACGTACGCGATCGCGATCCGGCCGTCGCGGCGCAACACCCTGGCCCATTCCCCCAGTGCGAGTCCGGGCGTGAACGTGTGGAAGTCCTGGATCGCAAGCACGACGGCGAAGTAGCGGGGGTCGAACGGCAGGTACTCGCCGCGCGCCGCCACCACGTGGATGTCGGAACCCCACTGGGGAAGGCGCGCCAGCGCCGCGACACGGTGGTCAACGACCGTGACGGAATGCCCCGCGCGGGCGAGCGTCGTCGCGTAGCCGCCTGACGCGCCCACGAGCAGGAGGGGGACCGGCGTAGTCCCCGTCAGCCACTCAAGGGCTTCGGGCGGGATCGCGATAACGGGGGCCATGCCTGAAGAATATAGAACTCACATCGAGACTATGGCGTCCCACGCGGAGATTTGCTACTTATCCACAGAAATTCTTTTGCGTGAAAAAGTTATCCACAAATTGCAGAAAAACCGCAAACCGGGTCGCCGACCTGCCATAGAGATAAGTATGGAACGTGTTCACTCATCTGCCGCCCTTGTCAGTACGGATGTCCGCCTCATCCGGGTCGCTGAGGCGTCCGCAGCCGCCGTCGGGGCGTCCCTCGCGGTCGTCGCCCAACCGGAAGAACTCCGGTTGAGTTGGCGGAATGCGGCCTCGGTGCTCATCGGCTCAGACCAACTGGAGAGCGTCCACGCCCTGGCCCTGCCGGCGCGGGAACAGGTCTACCTCCTCGGTTTCCCCGACGCGCGTGAGCGGTTGTGCCGCTGGTCGGCCCCGCTGGGGGCGTCGGTGATCGTCCTCGCCGACGGGCGGGAGCCTACCCTCGGCCAGGATGGCGCCAAGTGGCTCTCCCGGGTCATCGCGGGGCGCGCCCCGGCGGCCGACACGGGTACGGTGGTGGCGGTCCGCGGCGGGGCCGGCGGGGTGGGGACGTCGACCCTGGCGGCCTCGTTGGCCGTACTCGCGGCGAAACGGCCGCTCTCGGTGGCCCTGGTCGACGGGGATGTGACGGGGGGCGGGCTAGATCTGCTTCTCGGGGCCGAGAATGCGCCCGGTTGGCGGTGGGACAAGCTCCGGTCGGCGACGGGACAGATCGCGGACATCGCGTCGATGCTGCCGCGGGTGGAGGGGGTGACGCTCGTGTCGATGGAACGGATCGACCCCCGGCCACCGCCCGCGGCGGCGTACGAGGCTGTCGTCGACTGTCTGGCGCGGACCCACGATCTGGTCCTCATCGACGCGGGGCGGACGATGATCGAGGCCCGGACTCTGTTGGTGACGAATCAGACGGTCCGGTCGCTCGCCGCCGCCCGTCTGGCGGCCAAGTTCTCGGGTGATACCGGACTGGTGGTCCGCAAGGGTGGCTGTGTGTCGCCGCGGGAGGCGGCGCGGGTCCTCGACCTGCCCCTCGTGGGCGTCATCCCGTCGCTGCGTGATCTGACAACCCTCGCTGACCGCGGCGTGCCGCCACTGGTGTCGGGCCGCTGGAAGCGGGCGTGTACGCGGGTTCTGGCCTGGTGCCTGGGTGAGGCCGGGAGGCGGTGATGGTTGCGGAACACCTTGTCGCAGAGGTCCGGCGGCACCTGGCCTTGCTCGGGCTCCCGCCCACCGCAGACGATGTCGCGGCGGCCTTGCGGGCGACCGGGCACATCGTGTCCGACTCGCTGGTGCTGGCCATCCAGGACGGGATCGGACACGACTCCGTCGGCATCGGGGCCCTGGAACCCCTGCTCGAACTCGACAATCTGACCGACATCGTTGTCAACGGTGCTGACCAGGTGTTCGTCGACCAGGGGTACGGGCTGAAGACAGTGGAGAGTCCCTTTTCGAACGACGACGCGGTCCGCCAGTTGGGGGTGCGCCTCGCGGCCTCAATCGGCCGGCGGCTGGACGACGGGTCGCCGTACGTCGACGCCCGTCTGCCGAACGGGCTGCGGTTCCACGCCGTCCTGGCGGGGATCGCTCACCCGGGGACGTGCCTGTCGTTGCGGGTCCCGGCCCGGCGGCGGCTGACGATGGCGGACTGGGAGCGGGGAGGCGTCGCCCCGCGTGCCGCCGCCATCCTCCGTCGCGTGGTCGAGAAAAAACTGGCGTTCCTGATTTCGGGTGGTACGGGATCGGGCAAGACGACGCTGCTCGCCACGCTGCTCGGCCTCGTACCGCCGGGCGAGCGGATTGTCATCGTCGAGGACTCGCGGGAACTCGACCCGGATCACCCGCACACCGTGTCGCTGGAGGCCAGACCCGCGAACGGGGAGGGGGCGGGTCTCGTCACCATGACCGACCTGGTCCGCCAGGCCCTGCGGATGCGGCCCGACCGGCTCGTGGTGGGAGAGGTCCGGGGCGCCGAGTTGCGGGATCTGTTGCAGGCGCTCAACACGGGTCACGAAGGCGGGTGCGGTACGGTGCACGCGAACAGCGTGGCCGACGTACCCGCGCGGCTGGAAGCCCTGGGAGCGCTCGGCGGACTGGCTCCCGAGGCGACCGCGGTGCAGGTCGCGTCTGCGATCAGCGTGCTGGTGCACGTGAACCGGCGCGGCCCGGCCCGCGAGGTGTCCGAGATCGGGTTGGCGCAAAGGGCGGGGACGGGCGTCCGTGCGCGCGTCGCCTGGCGCCGCTGCGGCGACACCGCCGAAGCCGGAGAGGCGTTGCCCGAGTTGATGGAGCGGCTTTCATGACCGGGTTGGCGGTGCTGGCGGCCATGTTGGGCGTGTGGCTGGTGGTTCTGGGCCCGGGCCCGGGGTCGCAGCGCCTCGCAGCCCGGGAACGCCGTACCCGACGGGTGGTGAGCCCCTGGCGCGTCGCTGCTTTGCTTGCGAGCGGAGCGTGCGTGGTCGGTGTCGGGATCGGGTGGCTCGCTCTCGTGGGCGTCGGCGGGTTGCTGGGTGTGACCGTCGGCTGGGTGGTGGCCACGCGTCTGCGCGGGCGCCGGGCCCTCAAACGGACGCGCGAGGTGGCGCGGGCGGCCCAGGTCTTCGAATCGCTGATGGCGCTCGGGCACGTCCCCGGTACGGCGCTGGCCCTGGCCGCCGAGGAGTGTCCGGTTCTCGCGCCGGCCCGCGCCGACCAGCGCATGGGTGGCCAGCCGTGGGAAGTGTTGGAACACCTGGCCGCGACCCCCGGCAGCGAGGGCCTGGCCGAGATTGCCCACGCCTGGCGGGTGGCCCAGGTCTCGGGAGCGTCGATGCGGGAGAGCCTGGAAAGGGTACGGCGAAACCTCGACGAGGCCGCCGACACGGCGGCCATCGTTGCCGGCGAACTGGCCGGGTCGCGCGCAACGGGTCAACTCATGGCGCTGTTACCGCTTGTCGGCCTCGCGATGGCGGCGATGATCGGAGCGGACCCGTTCCACTTTTTGACCGGGGGCGTCCTCGGGCGGGCCTGTCTCGTCGGGGGAATCGGGTTGGCCTGTAGTGGGGTGATGTGGACCGAGGTCATCGGTACGCGGGTGGCGAGACCGAAGGAGGCGCCATGAGCGCGGTGGGATGGTTGGCGGTACTGGCTGCGGGCGTCGTGGTATGGGTGGTGCACCCGCCCGACGGGGTCGTCCGTCTGCGTCCGCCGCGTCGTCTCCAGTTGCCCGCCTGGGCCGAACCCAGACCGGGGGCGATGGTAGCCCGTCGGCGCGGGTGGATCGCGGGTATCGCGGCGGTGGCCATCGGGTGGTACGCCTGGGGCCTCGTGCCGGTGGCCGCGCTGGCGGGACCGGTGGCCGGGGCAGCACTCTGGGTCGGCCTGGGCCGTGCCGAAACCGCGGCGATCCGTCGGCGCCGGGTGGAGACCCTTCACGCGTTGCCCGAAGCGTTGGACCTCATGGAAGCCTGCGTCCGGGCCGGCGGGCCCCTCCGCAACGCCGTTGATACCGTCGCCCGCGCCCTGGGGCCGCCGATCGCGCCGCTCTTCGGCACCGTCGCGAACGCGCTCTCGGTCGGTCTCACGGACGGTGAGGCGTGGTTGGTGCTGGGAGACGACCCCGTCGCCGGTCCCGTCGCGCGGGACCTCGCCCGGAGTACGGCGTGGGGTACGACGATCACCGATGTTCTGTCGGCGCATGCCGTCGACGTGCGCCGACAGGGTACCGCGGAGCGCCTGGCCGCCGCGAAGGCCGTCGGGGTGAAGAGCGTCCTGCCCCTGGGCGTGTGCTACCTGCCCGCGTTCATCCTGCTCGGCGTGGTGCCCTTCGTGGCCAGCGGGTTGAGCGGGGTGTTCGGCTAAGCCAGGGGAGTGCTGCTTCCGCCTAGTCCTGGGCGTACGGCTCACGCGGCCTTCAGCGATGGCCTCTGGGCGTGAGTCAAGGGGGTTCGATTCCCCGCTAGGCACGGGTCGAGTGAACCCGGAAAGGAGGAAACCGATGAACTGGTCAGATATCGGCCTTGTGCTGACTGGTGTCGCGGCGGTTGTCGCCGCCGCGACCCAGTTGGTCAAGGCCGTCAGTGATCTGAAGCGCCCAAAGCATCACAAGCAAAAGCGCTGACGATCAGCCTGGTCTCAGTTTAGCAACTGAGACCAGGCCTGACCAGGGCATGGCGAGGCACATCATGAAAAGAACCACGGTAGCGGTGTTCGCTTTCGGGAGTGCCTGCCTGGCGTTTTGCGGGCAGCCGGTTGTGGCTGGTTGCCTGGCCGCGTTCGCGGGATGCCTGGTGTTGCTCCCACAGCGTTAATTGACTCAACCCTCACCCCGTTGATGGCGGCGCCGGTTCGCGACCGAGTGAGGGACCCGGATGTTATCCACAGGGGCGGCGAAAAACTGCAAAATTATCCACAGACTCAAAGTCGATGCGCACTTCGGGGCCGAAACCGCACATGGTCATAAGTGTCCACGGTGGACGTGCGCCACGGCGCAACAGAAAGGAGCACACATGAAGAAACTCATCGAGCGGCTGAAGTCGTTCTTCCACGGGCCGCGTGACGCCGGGCTCGCCCTGTCCGAGTACGCGATCGGCATCGTTGTCGTCGTCGCCTTCGGCACGGTCGTGTTTGGAGTGATCAAGAGCGAGGCGTTCAGGGGTCTGGTGACTGACCTTCTCGGGTGGGTGTTCAACCTCATCATGCACGGTGTGGGTGCAGGATAAGGCCCGCCAAGCGTTGGTTGCGAAAGTGACCAACGTCAACCCAGGAAGTGATGTGGCGGGGAGTCAGGGTCGTCCTGGCCCCCCACCACGGAAGGAGGCAGAATGAAGCGGGAACGCGGTGTGAAGCGGGTGAGCCGTCGGAAGCGGGAACGTGGCTTCGTGACGGTCGAACTCGCCTTCGCGGCGCTCGGGATCGGCTTGGCAGTCGTCCTGTGCGCCGGCCTGGTGAGGGTTAGTCTCGCCCAGGTGCGGTGCAGCGATGCGGCGGCCGAGATCGCCCGGCAGGCGGCGCGGGACGACCTCGACGCGGTGCGGGTCATCAAGGCGGGTCTGCCGGAGGCGGCGGCCGTCGACATGGCCCGCGACGGCGACCTCGTCGTGGTGACGGTCGCCATGGACGTCGCGCCGTGGGGTTCGTGGTTACCGCCGATCAGAACCCACGCGCGGGCGACGGTTGTGCACGAGGCCGGTGGCTGAGGTGCGCGGGCGGGAGTCGGGCAGCAGTACGCTCGCGGTCATCGTGGTGAGCGCGGCGAGCATCGTTGTCTTGCTGGTCGGCACGGTCGCCTTACGGTCCGTCCTCGCCGCTCACGAGGCCCGCGAGGCGGCGGATCTGGCGGCCCTGAGCGCCGCGACGCAGGCGACGCGGGTCTTGAACGATGACGAACCGTGCGCGGCGGCGCGCCAGGTCGCGACGACCAACGGCGCCGAACTGACGGGCTGTGAGATCGTCCGGGCGGGGGCCGAGGTGGCGGTGCGTGTCGAGGTGACGGTGGCACTCCGGCTCGGCGGGCTTGGGCTCCCCGGTACAGTGTCGGCGGTGTCCTACGCCGGGAACCCGGAAGGTGCCGGCGGGGGATAGGGTGGCCACGGGAAGGAGCAGC
>JAIRVA010000084.1 GCA_031254155.1 Propionibacteriaceae bacterium | reverse complement strand
CCTTGCCAAACTCCGCGCGTGCCTGCGCCTCGATAACGATCTCTGCCATGTCTCTCCTTTGTCGCTGGATAGTGCGCCACGACCAGGAAGAGCGACGTCGATAACGGGATGACCCCCTCGCCGGGCAACCGCTACAGTCTACCCGGTCGGCCTGGTTTGGCCCAACCGACGACCCCGGCTCTGCCAGGCGATAGAGTGAGGGTGCATCCACTCACCAGTCAACCCCGTACCGAAGGAGCCCCCATGACCCCCGTTTCGTCCATCTACACGCAGATGCTCGATGTCATCGCGGCCGTCGAGCCGCGCGTCGCCGACGCCACCCGCCAGGAGCTCACCGACCAGCGGGCCTCGCTCAAGCTGATCGCGAGTGAGAACTACGCCTCGCTGCCGACGCTGCTCGCGATGGGGACCTGGCTCTCGGACAAGTACGCCGAAGGTACCATCGGGCACCGCTTCTACGCCGGCTGCCGCAACATTGACACGGTCGAGTCCGTCGCCGCCGAGCACGCCCGGGCGCTGTTCGGGGCCGCCCACGCCTACGTCCAGCCCCACTCGGGCATCGACGCCAACCTCGTCGCGTACTGGGCGATTTTGAACCACCGCATCGAATCGCCGACCCTGAAGCGCCTGGAGAAGGCGACGGTGAACGACCTCACGGAGGCCGACTGGGAGGATCTCCGCCACGAGTTCAACTCCCAGCGCGTCATGGGCATGTCCCTCGACGCCGGCGGCCACCTCACCCACGGTTTCCGCCACAACATCTCGGGCAAGATGTTCACCCAGCACTCGTACGGGACGAACCCCACGACCGGGCTCATCGACTACGACGCCCTGCGCGCCACCGCGCGCGAGTTCAGGCCACTCATCATCGTTGCCGGCTACTCCGCGTACCCCCGCCGCGTCAACTTCGCCCGCATGCGCGAGATCGCGGACGAGGTCGGGGCGACGCTGTTCGTCGACATGGCCCACTTCGCCGGCCTCGTCGCGGGCAAGGTTTTCACCGGTGAGGAGGACCCGGTCCCCTACGCCCACGTCGTCGCCTCCACGACTCACAAGTCTCTCCGCGGGCCGCGGGGCGGGTTCGTACTCGCGACGCCGGAGTACGCCGACGCGGTCGACAAGGGCTGCCCGATGGTGCTCGGCGGGCCGCTCGGCCACGTCATGGCCGCCAAGGCCCTCGCCTTCGCGGAGGCGCGGACGGCGGAGTTCGAGACGTACGCGCAGGCCATCGCCACCAACGCCCAGGCGCTGGGCGAGGGTCTCGCGAAACGCGGGGTCCGGCTGGTGACGGGTGGTACGGACAACCACCTGCTGCTGCTCGACGTCTCGGCCTTCGGGCTGACGGGCCGCCAGGCCGAGTCGGCGCTGCTCGAATCCGGGGTCGTGACGAACCGCAACTCGATCCCCCACGACCCCAACGGCGCGTGGTACACCTCCGGGATCCGCATCGGTACCCCGGCGCTCACGACCCGCGGCTTCACCGCCGCCGACTTCGACGTGGTCGCCGACCTGGTCGCAACCGTGCTCAAGGCGGCCACCCCGGCCTCGACGCCCAAGGGGCCCAGCAAGGCGAAGTATGTCCTGGAGCCCGGCGTGGCGGACCGGGTGCACGCCCGGGCGGCGGAGCTGCTCGGCAACCACCCGTTGTACCCCGAACTGGAGTTGTAGGCTTCGGTCCTACCAGGTGTGGGCGAGGTGCCGCTCGATCAGGTCTAGTTGGCCATCAAGATCGAAACCGCTGGTCAAACCGCTCATCTGGGCCGCGACCAGGTCACGGCGGGGAGCGATGACATCCGCCCCGGCCGCACCCAGACACTCCCAGACCGCGGTCTCGTCCCAGCCGAGGCGGCGCAGTTGCAGCGCGCCCGTGGCGACGGCGAGGCAGAGGTACGGCGCGGACAACCCGGCTGCAGCCGCCATCGTCAGCGACCCGAGGAACCGGTCGGCCGGAGCCAGCTTGCGGACCGGATCGCGGCCCACCCGCGTCACCGGGTCCCCGAGCGCCCGGTTGCCGAACCGGTACAGCAGGTCATCGACGTGGGTGAGCAACTCCCCCATCCCGGTACCGTACCGGCTGGCGAGCGCGACCGCCGACTCGGTCATCGCCGCCCGGACGACGTACCGGATCTCCGGACGGCTGATCGCCTGGTCGACGAGCTCGTCGCCCGCCGCCATCCCGAGGTACGCGGTGAAGCAGTGTCCGAGGTTGTGGATGTAGTACTTCCGGTGCTCGTAGAAGGTGAAGGGGACGCTGTGATCGACGATGACCCGCCCGGGCAACGTCGCCCGGCCGAGGCGCGCGCGGGCGTCGATGGGCAGGTAACCGTACGGCTCGGCCCGGACCGTCCCCGGCGGGTCGTCCGGCCGGCTGGAGGGGATCATGCGGCCGATCGACGTCGTGACCAGTCCGATCCGGCCCGCCGCCGGAGTCTCCAGGTCACGCTCCAGGTAACCGGCCATGACCGCGTCGGCGTCCGGCAGGTTTTCACAGAGCAGGAGGTCGAGCGGGCCCACGCGCGCGGCCTCGCGGGCGCGGACGGCGGCGGCCAGTACGGGGGCCAGCTTGGGCAACGCCGCGGCGCCGACCGCGGTCGCCGCCAGATCGGCTTCGACCAGCGCGGCCACCACGGCATCGACGTCGGTCACCAGCCCCGCGCCGGCGACCGGGACCCACGTCTCCCGCGTACCCCCGGTGGCGACGGCAAAGTGGGTGTACCCGTGGGCCGTGTTCAACAGGGTGACCACCGTCTCGTCGATGTCGAAGAAGCGGACGTCCCAGCCGGCGGTGCCGAACAACTCGCCCAACAGGCCGCGGCCCACCATGCCGGCGCCCAGGATCACGAGGCGGTTCACGACGCCACCCCGGGCCGCTGGCCGGTGATGGCCGCCTGGGCAGTGGCGGTCGCCACCGCCAGCGCGCGCGCCGGGGCAAACCCTTTGACAAGGGCATACAACAACCCCGCCGTCGCGGCATCGCCCGCCCCCGTGGTCGTGACGACCCGCTCGACCGGTCGGGCCGGGGCCCGGAGCCGCTGGTCCGCCCACGCCTCGGCGACCGGTGCGAGGATCGGCCCGCCCCGCCGCAACCGGTCCGCACCGGCCGTCCGCAGGACCAGCCCCTCGGCCCCGTTCGACACGACCGCGACCGCCGTACCCCAGGCCACCAGGTCGTCGGCCAGCCGTTCCGCCAGATCCGGCGGGTAGGGCGGGGCCAGCCCGAGGGCCGACGTGAGGTCGTCGACGGAGGGTGTGAGGATGTCGGTGACGGCGGCGGCCCGCCGGATTATCCCCGGCCAGTCCAGCCGGCCGATGGGCGCCGTACGGTCCACCACGACCAGGTCGAGCGACGCGGTCGCGCCGGCGGCGCGGACCCCGGTGAGCGCCGCGACCAGCGGGCTGCCGTCCTCGCCCACCAGTCCGGGCAAGAGGGCGGGGTAGCCGAGATGGACCAGGTCGGCCCCCGCCGGATCGACATCCGCCACCCCGAAGCAGGCGTTGGCACCCGGATAGTGCCAGAAGGTCCGGTCAGCGGTCGCCGACTCGATGACAACGGAGTACGAGGTCCCGGCTGCCGCCACCGCCCGCAGATGGACATCCGTGACGTCCTCGGCCAGCTTCATGGCGACCAGCGTACCCAGATCGTCGTCGCCGACGACGCCGTACGCGCTCACCGCGAGCCCCAGCGCCCCCAGGGTACGACCCGTGTTGCCCACGCAGCCGCCGAGGGTCATCCGCAGCGGATCAACCTCGAACAACTGCCCCGGCTCGACCCGTGTCCCCGGCCGCAGCCCGGGCGCCAGGTCGATGCAGATGTGCCCGGCCACGACGATCTTGCCCATTGCCACCCCCTCGTGTGTTGTCATTCCCTAGGCTACATCGGCGATTGCCTTCAGGATACGTTTGGCGGACACGGTTTCGACGGTCCGCAGGGTCTGGGCGAAAATCTGGAGCCGGAACTCTTCGATCAGGTAGCCGATACGGTCGATCTCGGCGGTGGTCTGGGGAGTGTCGACGAGGGCGGCGTACGCGTCCTGCACCGGGTCGAGCTGGTCCAGACGGGCGAGGTCACGGCGGGGGTCCGTGCGCGCCGCCTCAAGACGGAGCCGGACGCCCTTCAACCAGACCGGGACCCGCTTCAGCCACTCCGGCGGGATGACGTGGAGGAAACCGGGAAACACGAGGTTGTCCACCTGGGCGGTGACATCCGCCGCCAAGTCGGAGGCCGGGTCCACGCCGGCCAGCGCCGCACGGACTGGCCCGAGCTCCCGGATCGCTTCGGCGGCGAGGAGGACCACCTTGTGTACCGCGTCCACCTGGTCGGGCCGGACAGCCGCCACGAGGGCGGCGAACCGCACCTCGTCACGGATCGCCCAGGGGTCGCGCGCCCGTACCAACTCCGTCACCGCCGCGAGTCGCGCGTCGGCCAGCAGGTCGGGGACGGCCGGGTACGGCCCGGCCCCCAGCGCCAGCTTGTCGGCGTTGGCGAGGTGCGCGACGATCCACTTGTACGGCTCGGGGAGGGCCAGCCCCACCAGGCGCGCGATCCCCTTGAGGTGGGTGTCCCGCGCCGCCGCCTCGGCGGTCAGCAGCGTTTCCGTCACCGCCGCTCCCTCGTCCTTCAGCGCCGGGTACCCGGTCCCCGTGAGTCCGTGGTCACGCACCGTGACGGTCGGCGGGATAGACCCGAACACCCAGGTGGTCCCGGTCGCCCGCTGCCGCGGACTGGCGGTCGCGAGCTTCCGCTCGACCTGGCGGCCCAGACCGGCCTGGAGCGCCCCGAGGTCGCGGGAAAACTCGGCCCGCTGTCCCGTCGTGACGCGGAAACCCATCTTCAGATGGTCCGGCAGCGCGGCCGGGTTCCAGCCGCTGACGGGCTCCCCGGAGAGCGCCTGGAGGGCGCGCGTGAGTTCATCGACGAGCGGTTTCGACTGGTCACCCCCCTCGGTGTCCAGCCAGTCGAGGGCGCGTCTCGCCCAGTCCGGCGCCGGAATGAAGCGGGTCCGGACGGCTTTCGGCAACGTCCGGATCAGTTCGGTGACGAGGGCGTGCCGGGTACCGGGCACGCCCCAGGTGAAGGGGGCCGGGTCGAGCGCGGCGAGGGTCGCGAGGGGTACGGTGACCGTCACCCCGTCGCGGTCATCGCCCGGCGCGAACCGGTAGTCCAGCCCGAGACTGGTCGGGCCGAAGGACCAGGTGTCGGGAAAATCCTGCTCGCTGACCCCGGCGTCCCGGCCGACCAGATCGTCTTCGGTCAGGCGGAGCGCCGCCTCGTGCGCCGGATCCGCGGCGAGCCAGCGGTCGAGGTGGGCCAGCGAGACGAGGCCGGCGGGGAGCCGGGAGTCGAAGAAGTCGAACAGTTCCGCGTCATCGGCCAGGACCCCGCGGCGGCGGGCCTTGTCCTCCAGCGCCTCCACCTCGGCCCGGATCCGCGCGTTGTGCTGGACGAGGCGGGCGTACGGGCTGCCAGGCCGGGGCCCGGCCAAACCTTCGACCAGGCCCGACTGGATGAAGACCGTCCGCGCCGCCGCGGCATCAATGGCGGCGTAGCCGACCCGGCGGTCGGCGATGAGGGGGACACCCAACAGGCTCACCGCCTCGTGGGCCTGGACTGTCCCCGTCGACGCCGAAAAGAACGGCTCGCTGTAGGTACGGGTGAGGAGGTGCGCACCCACCTGTTCCACCTGCTGGGCGGTGATCCCGGCGACCGTGTGCGCCCACAGCCGCGTGGTCTCGACCAGTTCCACCGCCATCACCAACTCCGGCGTCGACCGCGCCAGCAGCGACCCCGGCGAGAGGGCGAACCGGGTCCCCCGCGGGCCGCGGTACTCCCTGGGTCCCCGCCGCCCGGGCCGACGGGGACCCTGCGTCTCTCCCGGGTCCAGGGCGCCGATGTTGGTGAGCAGACCGGCGAGACAGGCCGTCAGCACGTCGGCCAGCGGCGCCGGCTCCCGGTTCGGGTGGAGGTGCAAACCCTTGGCCAGCTCCCGCAACTGGGCGACCAGGTCTTGCCACTCCCGGATCCGCAGATAGTTGAGGAACTCCGCGTGGCAGAGCTTCCGGAACTGGCCGGAGGTGAGCGCCTTCTGCTGCGCGCGGACGTACGCCCACAGGCGCAGGAGGCCGGCGAAGTCGCCGCCCTCGTCTGGTTTCACCTGGTCAGGCGGGACCGACGAACGAGCGTTGGCGTTCGGACGCGACTTCTGCCAGCCGGTGTGCGGGGTGATGCGCGCCGGGGCGGTGCCCCCGGCCCGTGGTGTCGTTGCCGGTCGGCCGCCCAGGCCCCCGGCCGCCGCGTTGGCCGGCGTACCAAGAATAGCGTCGGAGCCGAACCGGGCGTGCAGGGCGTCGGCCGCCTCCCGCCGCTCCTGGGGCCGTTCGCGGACATCCTGGATGCTCAGCCCGGCCACGATGATGGTTGTCTCCTTGAGGCACCCGCGCCCCGCCCCCTCCAGCAGCATCCGCCCGAGCCGGGGGTCGATGGGCAGGGCGGCCAACTGTCGCCCGATGGCGGTGAGCCGGGGGTCCCGCCCCTCGCCGGTGATCGCGCCCAGTTCGGCGAGCAGCCGCAGCCCGTCGGTGATGTGGCTCCGGTCGGGCGCCTCGACGAAGGGGAAGTCGGCTATGTCGCCCAGACGGGCGTTCGCCATGGCCAGGATGACCGAGGCGAGGTTCGTCCGCAGGATTTCGGGTTCGGTGTACGCGGGACGGGCGAGCAAGTCGTCTTCCGCGTACAACCGGATCGCGATGCCCGGCGCAACCCGGCCGCAGCGCCCGGCCCGCTGGTTGGCGCTCGCTTGCGAGATCGGTTCGATAGGCAGCCGCTGGACCTTCGTCCGGGCCGAGTACCGCGAGATACGCGCGAAGCCGGGGTCGACCACGTACCGTACCCCCGGGACCGTCAGCGAGGTCTCCGCCACGTTCGTCGCCAAGACGATCCGCTGCCCGGTGTGCGGCGCGAAGACGCGGGCCTGTTCCTCCATCGTCAGGCGGGCAAACAGCGGCAGGATTTCGGAACCGAGTCTCGCACCCCCGAGGGCCTTCGCGGCGTCCTTGATGTCGCGCTCCCCCGAGCAGAAGACGAGGATGTCGCCCGCGCGCGGCAGCGAGGCGACGGCGGCCACCAGGGCGCGAACCGGCTCCTCGTCCTCGCCGACCGGCGCGTACCTCACCTCGACGGGGTACGTCCGCCCGCTGACCTCGACGACCGGCGCGCCGCCGAAATGGGCCGCGAAGCGGGCGGTGTCAATCGTGGCCGACGTGATGATGACCTTGAGATCGGGTCGTTTGGGCAGGAGTTGTTTCAGGTACCCCAGCAGGAAATCGATGTTGAGGCTGCGTTCGTGGGCCTCGTCGACGATGATCGTGTCGTACCGCCGCAACAGCCGGTCGTGCTGGATCTCGGCCAGCAGGATCCCGTCGGTCATGACCTTCACCTGGGTCGAGGCCGAAGTCGTGGCCGTGAAACGAATCTGGAAGCCGACCAGCTCGCCCAGCGGGGTGTGGGTTTCCTCCGCGATCCGGTGGGCGACACTCCGGGCCGCGATCCGCCGGGGCTGGGTGTGGCCGATGTGACGCCGGCCTAACCCGAGACAGATCTTCGGCAGCTGGGTGGTCTTGCCCGACCCCGTCTCCCCGGCGACGACGATCACCTGGTGGTCCCGGAGCCGGTCCGCGATCTCGGCCGCGTGCGCCGCGATGGGCAGGCCAGGGTCGATGCTCAGGTCCGGGGTGAAACTCACCCGCCTAAACTTACCGCGCTAAGGTGGGGGAATGAATCTGCCCCTGTCCGAACTCACAACCTTCCGCGTCGGCGGTCCCGCCGATGCGCTCG
>JAIRVA010000360.1 GCA_031254155.1 Propionibacteriaceae bacterium | reverse complement strand
GTGGCCAAGCCCGCGGACTCCGTCGCGACGATCAACGCCGCCCTGGCGGCCGGGCTCAACCTGCTGCTCACGCCGGGTGTGTACAACCTGGCTGCTCCGATCAACGTCACCAAGGCCGGCACGGTGGTCCTGGGCCTCGGGCTCGCCACCTTGACGGCGACGGCTGGCAACGCGGTTCTGACAACGGCGGATGTCCCCGGCATCGACATCGCTGGCCTCACGATTGACGCGGGCGAGGTCAACTCGCCGGTGCTCGTCCAGATCGGCACGCCGGGCTCGACCGCTGACCTCTCGGCGGACCCGGTCGCGCTGCAGGACGTGTTCTTCCGCGTCGGCGGCCCGCACGTCGGCAAGGCGGCTGTGTGCCTCGAAGTCAATTCCAGCGACACCCTGCTCGACCACCTGTGGATCTGGCGGGCCGATCACGGCGTGCCGGGATCCGTCGGTTGGACGGTCAACACGAGCGACACCGGGTTGGTGGTGGACGGCGACGATGTCACCGCGCTCGGGCTGTTCGTCGAGCACTTCCAGAAGTACAACGTGATGTGGAATGGTGACGGTGGCCAGGTCGTCTTCTTCCAGAACGAGTTGCCGTACGACCCGCCGGACCAGGCGTCGTACAGCCACGACGGGGTCCAGGGCTACGCGGCCTTCAAAGTCGCCGACGACGTGACCACGTTCGACGGCTGGGGCATGGGGAGCTACATCTTCACCAACGTCAACCCCGACATCCACGTGACCAGCGCTTTCGAGGTCCCGGTGACCCCGGCGGTCCGGTTGCACGATGTCTTGACGATCAACCTCTCCGGCCCGGGGACGATTGACCACGTCGTCAACACGACGGGCGGGCCGGTGAGCACGGCGAACAAGGACGTGGCCAGCCAGGTCGTCGAATACCCGACGCTCGCCCGGATCTACTCGTTCAACGACTTCCACGGACGCATTACCCCCACTCCCGCGCTGCCGTTCGCGTACACCCTGGAGAGCGCCGTGCTCGCCGACCCGGACAACTCGATGGTCGTGAGCGCCGGCGACAATGTCGGCGCCTCCCTGTTCGAGTCGATGATCGCGCAGGACGACCCGACGATCCAGCTGCTCAACACGCTCGCGGCAACCGACGGGATCAACTTCAAGGCGTCGGCGGTCGGCAACCACGAGTTCGACCAGGGTGCGGACGATCTCCTGAACCGGATCGTCGGCGGGACCAACGCCGACGGGACGACCGCGCCGGTGAAGGCCGCGTGGACGTACCTCGCCGCCAACGTGGTGTCGAAGACGACCGGCCAGCCGATCCTCGACCCGTACTACATTTACACCCTCGGCAACGGCCTGCGCGTCGGCGTCATCGGCGTCGTCACGCAGGAGACCCAGACGGGCAGCCTCGTGAGCCCGGCCGGTATCGCGGGCGTCACTTTCCTCGACGCGGTGACAACAGTCAACAAGTACGCCGACGAGCTCAAGAGCGGCGGCCTGGCTGATCTCGTCGTCGCCGTCTACCACGACGGTTCACAGGTGGCATCGTCGCTTGACGCCGCCATCACCGCCAACGCCTCCTTCGCCGCGATTGTCAATCAAACGAACGCGAACGTGGACGCCATCATCAACGGGCACACCCACATGGTGTACGCCTGGACGGGGTGGGCGGCGGAAGATCCGGCGGGGCTGGACACCCACCCGGGCCGGGCCATCGTCGAGGCGGGCAGCTACGGTTCCAACATCGGCAACATCACCATCGCCCTGGATACGGACACGGGCCGGGTCGGTGCCTCCACGGCGCAGGTCCTGCCGTTGGTCGACGCCAAGGCGGTTGATCTCAGCCTGGGGTCGATGCAGCAGATCAGCGATGACGTGACGGCCGCGGTCGCGGAGGCGCAAGTCCTCGGCGACCAGGTGGTTGGCGCCGTGTCGTCTGATGTCACGACCGCTTTCGCGGGTGGGACGTGGACGGCGGCGGGTGGTACGACCACGTACCAGAACACCGGCAGTGCGACCCGTGACAACCGGGCCGGCGAATCGACGCTGGCGACCTTGGTGGCGGACGCCTTCCTCGACACCGCCAACTCCTCGCCCCAAGTCGGCGGCGCGGACATCGGGCTCATCAACGCGGGTGGCGGGCTCAGGTCCGAGCTGCTCTACGCTCCGGACGGTCTGGTCACCTACGCCGAGGCGAACGCCGTGTTGCCGTTCGCGAACAATCTCTGGACCATCGAGCTGACCGGGGCCCAGTTCAAACAGTTCCTCGAGGAGCAGTGGCAGACGCTCGACCCGACTGGGGCCCGGCCGACGCGGCCCTTCCTGGCGACGGGTGTGTCGTCGAACGTCACGTACACGGTGAACACTGATGTGACGACGGCGGCACCCTGCATCCTGGAGGCCGGGTGCACGTGGGACGACGCGACGAGCCACATCACGTCCGTCTTCGTGGACGGCCAGCCGCTCGATCCGGCGAAGACGTACAAGATCATGACGATCTCCTACCTGACCGCCGGCGGTGACAACTACCGGGTGATGCCGGCTGGCACGGGCGCGATGGACACCGGTCTGCTCGACCGCGACGCCTGGATCGACTACCTGATGAAGATGTCCGGGCTGACGGCGATCAACGGCACGCCGACGATCTCAATCGCCCCGGACTACGCGCGGGCCTCGGTCGTGGTCAGTAACCTGACCCCGGCGACGGCGCCGATGGGCCGGACGACGGTGGCGGCCGGGGAGTCGGTGACCGCGTCACTCACGCGGCTCGATCTGGCCTCGCTCGGCAGTCCCGCCAACACGACGCTCACAACCTACCTCGTGCCCTCGCCCGAGACTGCGGTCACGGCGGGCACGGTGTTGGGTACGACGGCCGTCACGGCGCCCGGCGACAGCGCCGGCTGCGCGGCGGCCGGGGTACCCGCCGATCTGAACCCGGCCTCCGACGGGTGTGCCAAGCTGGACATCACGATCCCGGCGGGCACCCCGGCGGGGGAGTACACGCTGGTCAGCGTGGCGGAGCCGAGCGGTACGACGGTGCGGTTGCCCATCACGGTGACCGTGACGGCCCCGGTTGTGAAGGCCCCGACGGGCGGTAGTGTCGTCGCCGGAAGCGGCGGCCTGGCCGGTGCGCTGGCGGTCGCGATCTGCCTCGGTGCGGGTTTTGCCCTGGTGATGTCCACCCGGCGGCGTCAGACCCGCTGACGGGCCGTCTACGTCCGTTGCCGCAACACGGCGCCGGCCCCGGCGACAGCGGCGAGGGTCCACCCTCCGAGGACGATGGCCGACCGGGTCGGCATCGTGAACTGGTCCGACAGCAAGGTGGCGCGCATCAACTCCGCCAGCGGTTCGATCGGGAGCCAGTGGTGGACACTCTCCAGCCAGGTGGGCATCCGGTCGGCGGGGAAGGAGATGGGCGAGAACAACAGGATCACGAACACCAGGACCTGGCTGAGCATCTGGGCCACCTGGGGCGGGAGCAGCAGGGCCGACGAGTAGCCGACGGCCGCCGCAATGAAGGACACCAGTGGCGCGGCGAAGAGGATCCAGGGGGAGACGGACAGCGTGATCCCGAACCGCCAGGCCCCCACCAGGACCCCCAAGACTGTGCCGGGGAGCGCGACGAGGGTGTACATCGTGAGATCAGCCGCGAGAAAGACCAGGCGGGGGACGGGCAGAGTCCGCAGCCACGCCAACGAGCCCTCGGTCTTGGCGAGTGACACCTGCTGGGGGGTCAGGACGAGGCCGACCATGATGAGCGTGACGGTCGACGCGCCGGTGGCGAGGTACGCCGCCGCGAGTGGTGTCGGCGTCCCGATCAGCAACCCGTACCCGAACACGGTCGTCGTCGCGAGCAGGATCTGGATGATGACAAGGAGCGGCATCATCATGGCACTCCGGCGGAACTGCCACTCCATGAGCAGGCCGAACTGGCGGAACGCGGGGACCACGCCGCGGGCCGAGGTGACGGGGAGGGTGACTGCGCTGGTCATGCCGCCACCGCCGCGGCTTGGTGTCCGAGCAGGGCGATGTACACGTCTTCCAGGGTGTCGCCCGGATGAGCCGCGACCAGTTCGGCCGGTGTGCCGTGGGCGCGCACCCGGCCCTCGTCGAGCAGGACGACGTCGTCGACAACCGCCTCGGCCTCGTGGAGGTTGTGGGTCACGAGGAGCACGCCGGCGCCGGCGTCGGCGATGACCCGCATCTCGTGCCACAACAGGCGGCGGCGGACGGGGTCGACATCGTTGGTGGGTTCGTCGAGCACGACCAAGCGGCCCGGCGCCACCACGGCCATGGCGAAGGCGGTCAGGCGGGCGATGCCACCGGAGACCTTTTCAGCGGTCCGGTTCGCCCATTCGCCGAGGTCGAGGGCCGCGATGAGGTACGCGGCGCGGCGCCGGGCCTCGGCGGCGCGGAGCCCCCGGATCCGGCCGACCAACTCGATGGCACTCCGTAGGGTGAGCCCGGTGATCGGTACGTTCGCCTGGGCCTGGACGGATGCCAGCGCCCGCGCCTCGGCGGGCCGGGCGACCGCGTCAATCCCGGCGAGAGTGATCGTCCCCGCGGTGGGCAGCGTCAGGCCGACGACCTGGTTGACCAGGGTGGACTTGCCAGCCCCGTTGTGGCCGAGCAGACAGACGATCTGGTGCAGGGCGATGGTGAGGTCAATCGAATCGTTGGCCAACACGCCGCCGGGCGCGCGACCGTAGCGTTTGGACAGCCCCTCGACGATGAGTACGTCGGACATACAGTCTCCTTAGTGACCGTGCGGGGATTCCGTACGGTATGTCACTACCGTACCGATCGGTCTCTACTTATGCAAACCAATCGGTATTCTAAACTGTCAGTCCGGGTACCGCGAGGTTAGTTGTCCCTGGCGGCTACTTGGTTTCCTTTCGGAAGCACAGGAACCAATCCAGGCAATACATGTTCGGATCGGCACTTTCGACGCGCTCCTTGGCGATGCCGCACGAGCCGGCCGTGGGGATGAGGACGTCGTCACCGGGCCGCCAGTTCGCCGGGGTCGCGCAGGCGTCGCTGTCCGCCTTCTGGAGCGCGCTGACGACGCGCTTGATCTCGTCCATGTTGCGGCCGGTGGTGAGCGGGTAGTACATGATCGCGCGGATGGTCGCGACGGGGTCGATGATGAAGACCGCGCGGACGGCCTGGGTGGTCGAGGCGCCCGGCTGCATCATGCCGTACTTCTTCGCCACTTCCATCCGGATGTCCTCGATCAGGGGGAACGTCACGTTGATGTCCTTCAGGCCGTTCCACTCGAGGTCCTGGATCTTGCGCAGCCAGGCGATGTGGGCGTAGAGCGAGTCGACAGAGATGCCGACCAACTCCGTGTTGAGCGCCCGGAAGTCCTCGAGCATCGAGGTGAACGTCATGAACTCCGTCGTGCAGACGGGGGTGAAATCGGCGGGGTGTGAGAAGAGGATGACCCATTTACCCGTGTAGTCGGAGGGGAAGTGGATGGGGCCCTGGGTGGTCACGGCGTCGAAGGCCGGGGCGGGTTCGCCGATGAGTGGCATCTTGTTGTAGGTCTCGTCCATGATAGAAATACTCCTTGTTTGATATGTGAAACTCGTTACCCCGTCCGAGAACTGTATCACGATATTGACACCTGGTCGGTCGCCAACCAGGGTCCTGTTCGCATACCGAGTGGTATGATGCCCTTGTGCCACAATCCGCTCCCGTACCAGCCCCGGGCGACGACCTCCGTGCGGCCTCCCGGGCGGTCAAGGACGCCCTCTCCAACCTCAGCCGTACCCTCACCCAGGGCATCGCGGGGGTCAGCGCCGACGTCACCCGCGAGATCGCGGAGGAACTGAACGACGCCTCCCGCGACCTGGCCCGCGGACTCGATGTCCGGGGCCGGCGCGCCAGCAAGGCCGACGAGACGCGCGCCGGTCTCATCACCGGTGCCCGAAAGGTGTTCGCGGAGAAGGGGTACGAGGCGGCCTCCGTGGCTGATCTGGCCGCCGCCGCCGGCTACACGAAGGGCGCCCTCTACGCGCACTTCGAGTCCAAGGAAGCCCTGTTCCTGGCCGTCATCGACGACGCGCAAGCCGAAACCTGCGAGCTCGGCCCAGAGGCGCTCCGGCTGGCGTCGACGGGCGACCTCGCCGACATCATGCTCTCCCTTGAGGCCTACCTGTACGCGCTCCGCCACCCCGGCCAGCGGGACGCGATCGCGCCGTACGCGTTGACCTCGCTCGACCAAGCGACCGCCGAGGTCCACCGGTGGCGGACGGGGGCCGCGGGTGACCCCACGCCGGCCGATCGCGACACCGCGCTGGCGATCGCGGCCCTCACGTCGCTGGGCAGCATCCTGGCCCGTATCCTGCCCACGGAGGCCGACATCGCTAGCGCGGTGAGCCGGATCAGTGAACAGTTGTTGCGGTAACCCCCCCCAGCAGCTCCACGATCGGCAGCCGCCGGGTGGATGCCTCAGAGGTAGCGCCGAACCCGCTGCTGGTAGGCCGCGAAAGCCTCGCCGTAGTGGCTGGCAAGAAAATGTTCCTCACGGAGGATCTGGCGGTGGACGACGGCGAGGTACGCGGTGAGCGCGACCACCGTCACCAGGTTGTGCGCCACCAGGAACAGCCCGGTCAGGAACAGCAGGAAGCAAACGTAGACCGGGTTGCGGCTCACCGCGAAGGCCCCGGTTGTCACCAGGCCGCCGGGACGGTGGTCGTCGATGCCCACGCGAAAGGCGTCACCGAACGATGTGAGGGTCCAGGCGAGCCCCGCCACCGCGGTGAGACAGCCGACGACGCCCACCCAGCCGGGGACGCCGGTCGCCCAGAACGGTGCCACCAGTGGTCGCCAGACCGGCCAGCCGACGCTGGGCGCGGCCACGGCGTACGCGACGGCGAGAAGGCAGGGTACAAGGAGCGCATCCGACTTGTGCGTCGCCCCGAAGAGAAACGCCGCGATGCCGTGTCGCCTAAGTATCACCACCCGGCCCAGCACCAAGCCGATGAGCGAGGCGAAGGCCACGAGGACGAGCCACCCTTGGACGGCCATGTCTCTCCTTTCCGGAGGCGTCGGCCAACGTTGGCCAACGCTGTCATTGTAGTCAGGTGGCGGTGAGATCGACGCCTCCGGACCCGGATTTTTACCCAAGCCACGCAGTACGCTAAAGTATTCCGGGCAAGCCTCCATAGCTCAGTTGGTTAGAGCAGCGGACTCTTAATCCGCGTGTCCTGGGTTCGAGTCCCAGTGGGGGTACATAAAATACCTAGTCAGACCACATAATGACAAACCACCGCTTCCCACCGTTTCTGATGGTGCGATGATTGAGGTGATGATGAGTGTCACATGACCCATTCGGAGGCGGTCGTGAACAGTGTTCGGGTCAGGCTGAGATGAGTTGGTGGGCGCGTTGGTGGGAGACGCCGAGGATGGCGCCGATGTCGCGGATAGTGAGGCCCTGGGCTGCGAGGCGGGTGGCGGCGGTACGGTTGGCCCGGGCAGCGGTGTCTTCGCTGGTGCGGAGTTGCTCGCGGGCGCGGGTGACTTCTGCGACGGCGGCCGTGGTGCTCTCGTCGAGTTGGGGGCTAACGGTGACGGTGAAATCTGACTCGGGGCGGTCGAGGAGGAGCGCCGCGGCGTCTTTGATCATGGGTTCGACTTGGTCGAGGCGACGGACTTGGGTGTGAAGCCCGCGGACGGCAGGGACGGCGACGATCCACCATCCGTCGTAGCGTTGGCAGGTGGCGTTGAGTTCCATGGTGTTCCTTCCTTCAGTCTTCGGTGAGGTCGCGGAGGATCTGGCGGGCGAGGGGTTCCTTGATCTCGTTGTGGCGCGGGATCATCGTGGTGCGGGCGCCGATGGTGATCTTGGTGTGCGATCCGCCCTCTTTCCAGACCGCCTCAGCGTGTTGAGCTTTCGCAATGTCAGCGATGTGTTTGAGGAGATCACGCCGTTTCACAATTATAGTCTAGTGGGCCTGCCTTGTTAAGGCAAGTGGAGATGCCTAAATATGTCTATCGAGGTTCTCGGACTCTCGTTCCGTGTGTGATCGCCAGTGGCCCCGCCGCCAGCATGGTGAACGAGTCGAACCTCTCGATCCCACGGCTTTCACAAGTTAGGACGTGGATTTATCTGAAAGTTGCACCCTGAACGCACCCTATTCAAGATCTAGCGGAACCCTGACGCTCTGTGAGCCTGGACGTCCTGACAAGTTATTTTACCGCGTGGAGGTTGGCTGGAGCCGCATTCCAGGTCAGCCTGGCGCTCCGGCTCATGAACGATCCGAAATGGGGCAGGTTCCTCAGCTTCAGGTAAATGAGACTGAACTGATGCCCCTGATTTCGATCTCCTGGCCGTCTGTCAGGTTGACGGTTATGTTGGGTACGCCGTGACTGCCGCCGAGTATTTCGTTGACGGTGGAGTATCCGTCGGTGCCTCGGACGAAGAAGTTGCCGGACTGGCCTTCGGCGGGCGTGGCAGTGTACCGGCCGGCGGGAATGTCCAGGCCGACGATCCAATACCCAGTTGTCAGAGTCGTTGAAACGGTTGTTTCAACTGGGGTGAAAGTTACGGTCGTCATGCTGCGGATCTCGATCGTGTCGGACTCGTCTAGGTCGACGGTTACGGAAGGGACGCCGTGGTTACCTCCGAGAATTTCGTTGACGAACGAGTCGCCACTGCTGTCTCGGACGAACAGGTTTCCCGATTCTCCTGCCCCGGGCGTGATCACGTAGCGTCCGGGTGTGACGTTGCCGCCTGTGCCCATGACACTGAATTCGCCTGCGCCCAGGGTGACTTGTGCGGCAGCCGAGTTGTCCCGAGACGGCTTGCCACAGTTCTCGCCGGCTTTCGCAACGATGAGGACTACCTTGTCATCCGGGGTTACCGGGGCACCCATGGATGGTTCTTGTCCGCAGACTTCCCAGTCGCGTTTGGCGGCGTCGGTCATCTCCCGGTTCTGGCCGGTGATGTCGCGGTAGCTGTATGCTGTGAAGCCAAGGTCCGCCAGGTCTACTTCCGCGCCGAACACGGTCTGGCCGGTCAGGTCCGGCAGCGGTCGCGGCGTAGGTGTGGGTTTTGCCTTCGGTGTCGGTGTGGGGCTGGCTGTCGCCGCCGGAGTTGTCATCGCAGGTGACTCAGACCCGTCTGGGGTGTTGGTAGTACACGCTCCCAGGAAGACGGTCGCACATACGGTGACGATGGCAATTGATGCACGAAAATGGTTGGGCATGGGAGAATGCTACACGTCTTCCTCGTGTCTGCAAACCACAAGTGTGACTAAATACTTGCTTGGCAACGGGAAGAAACTAATAGTGATGAGGAAAATAATGCTACTACAGGGTGGATTAGTTCTCACGCATCTGGGGGTTCTGGCAAGCCCGATGCTTGCAGTTCGTCAAGGATTGATCCCGGGGTGACGCCGAGGGCGTCGGCGAGGGGGAAGATTTCGTGGAGTTTCCAGGAGGCGGTTCCGTTGAGCCTGTCGCTGAGCCGGCTGTGGGATGACAGGTTCATGCGTCGGGCGAGTTCGCGTACGCCGATCCCTTGTTCCTTCATGAGCCGTGTGACGAGTGCGGAGACATCGCCGGACGTGACTGGCATAGTGCGAGGGTCGGTCGAGACGACGAGTTTTGGCGGTCCAACATCATGTCGATGCCGAAGCTCCGGGCGAGGTACGGCCAACTCCGGCTTCGGGCGCAACGCGGGCGTGGGGGGCCACCCCCGAAGACATCGACCACCGATGAACGGTTCACGGCCGGACTGGGACTGGTTGCCAGGTTCGCGGACCGAGAACGTGCTAAGGCGGAAGGCACAGCGCTTCCGCTCGCCCTGTCTGACGTCTGCCAACGCGTCACCGACGAGCGGAGGGCGACACGACGTCCCGCCCCCGCCGGCCCGGCGCACACCAGCGGCGAGACCTCGTCGAACGTCATCACCTGGACAGGAGGCGGCGCGTGACCGCCCGGTGGGGATACGACCGGTTCCGTCTGGGTAGCCGACCAACGGCACGTGTAGTAGTATGTCATACATGATGGAGGGTCCAGACTGGCCGAAACTCGTCGGCCATGCCGACAACCGCTCTGGAGGGCATCCCGGCGACACCGACATCCCCGTTTTATGGGCGGCCGAGGCGCGGAGAGACGATAATGCCGCCGTGATCGACCCTGACTACAACTCGCGGTCCGGCCAGAGTTTGCGCCTGATCGGCTGGTCCGCCAGCGCCGGGTTCCTTGTCACGGTCATCGTCGTCCGCTACGAGGGTCGCCTTTTTGCGGCCAGCGCGTGGAGGTCCAACCAGAAAGACCAGAGGCTCTATTACGAAGGAGGCATCTCGTGACACAGACCCTTGATGATCTGATCCGTGACGAGGTCGCGCACGCGATCACCCACGAAGACGATCCGCTTCCCGCCCGCGTGACGGTCACCCGGCCGAACAAAGGCACGGTGCTGTCTGTCAGGCTCAGCGACGAGGAGTACGAACTACTGTGCCGGCAAGCGGAGACGGACGGGCTGCCCGTGTCGACCACTGGCCGGCGTCTCATCCTTACTGGGTTGAGAACGAGTATGAAATCCGAGATGATCGAGGCGATCCGGGAAACCATCGCCCCGGCAATGCTCGCAAGATAACGAGCCCGGTCCCCGGGGCCATCCAGACGGACGACTACGCACCGGCCTCCACGAGGCAGCGGCTACCGCCGGTACGGGGCTCCCAACAGGTCAGCGCGGCGTGGGTGGCGAGAGACTTCGCCACGGCACCCGCGATATGTTTACGAGCTGACGAGTTGGTGGGCTCGTTGGTAGGACACTCCCATGACGTGGCCGATGTCGCGCATGGACAGTCCGGCGCCGGCGAGGGTACGGGCGGCGTTGCGGGAGTGTTCGGCGGCGAGCGAGTTCGCACGGGCCGCCTCGGCCCGTAACTGTTCGGCTTCGGCTTGTTCGGTGTAGAACGCGGCCGGGATGTCCGGGGTGACCTCGATGTCGAAACTGTCGGCGGGGAGTCCGGACAGGTAAGCGAGGGGTTCTCGCATGTCGTCGACGGCTTGGTCGAGCCGGGCGACTTCGGACACGGCGCCGTATTCGACGCCGACGAGGGTCCAGCCGCGTTTGTTCTTCTTCGCGGCCACGTGCAGTGTTGGTGTGCTCATGATCTCCACCATCCTTTCCCCAGTACGCTGGCGAACTGGTCCCAGAACGCGTGGGCGGTGACCTCGTCGATTTCGGTGTGCCGTTTGAGAGTGGACCGGTGTCCGCCGACGGAGAACGCGGTGTGGTTGGTGAGTTCCGTGGTGGAGTACGCCAACCCGCGCCGTCTGGCTTCGTCGCGGAGCCGGACGATCACTGCCTTACGCTTCATATGTTAAGTCAATCCTACACTAGATGGATAAGTCAATCCTGGGGTTGATGATTATGGTGGCGGGGTTTCCGGCCAGTCCCGGTTTGACCCGCTAGTGGTCCTGTCGTGACTCGTACACCTCCACCAGATGTCCGGCGACGAGCGCGGTGTGCCGGCGGCAGCCCCCAACCGCCGGTTCGTAGTCTGCCAGTCGACCCGGGAGCCCAGCCACCGCCGGAACGCGGCGGCACACCCGGCGATGTCGTCGAGGTCGTACCAGCCGAGCATGTTCACCCGGCCGCCCAGGACTTCGTACGTGTCCCAGGAGGCGGCGTGGACGGGCCCGGTGCCGTCGCTCGCGGGTTCGTACTGGACGCCCCACTGGTCGTTCTGCCGGCCTGGGCCGGTGAGGATCTCGGCATACCCGCCATTCGTGGTCATGTCCAGCCGGTACGCCGTGGCCGCGGCTTGCAGGGTCTCCAGCAGCCGCCGGGTGGTCCGGGGATCGATCCGGTCGACCACGTGTTTCATGTAGCTCATTGTTGGTGTCCTTTCGGTTGTGGGTGGGCAGGTCGGGGCGTGCGGTCACGCGGTGGTGAGGTTGCGCGGTAGAATCTCGCCTGTGAGCACGTTCGTTGAAACCCATCCCGGCACGGGTGCTGAAACCGCCTCGCTGGCGATTGTTGAGAAAGCGTGGCGTGACGAGCTTCGTCGGCGTATCGATGACGTTCGCACCGGCCGTGTGCAGCTCCTCACGCCGGACGAGTCCCGCACACGTGTCCGGGCGGCGCTCGACGAGTCCCGCGCCCAGTGACCGCACCATACCGCGAGCATCCCGAGGCGACCGCTGAACTTGTGGACGCCGCCCGGTGGTACGACTCGCAACAATTTGGGCTTGGCGACGAGTTCCTGAGCCTTGTTGACGAGGCGGTCCTCGACGCGTGCACGCTCCCCGGCACGTGGCCTTGTTACCCCGGCTGGGATGACGAGCCGGTCGTCCGCGCCCGCCGTGTGAGGAAGTATCCCTACCGCGTCCTGTATTACGTCGAGGATGGCGAGGTGGTCGTCGCCGCCTACGCCCACACCAGTCGGGAACCTGGCTATTGGCAGTCGCGTCTGGGTTCGGGCTGACCCGAGTCCAGCGGCCCGTAGCGGGAGCCTGTTCACCACTCGGGCGGCGTGTGAGCAGGCGAGCGTGAGTGCCTGTTCGGCGGGCTCTGGTTGGTGGCGCGCGGCGCGCGGCGGATCGGGGAAGGCGTCGAGTGGGGTGATTATGTGGCCGAGCCTGCGATGCGCGGCTTGCTCGATGTCGGCGGCCCAGTACCGGTCCTTCACCTGGACATGGCGGCCCAGGAGTGCGTCGAGGACGGGAAACCACCAGAAACGCGCTCCAAAGTTCGACAGGTCGGCACCATTGGCTCTAGTATTTCCGGTATGACATTTAACTCCCCCCCCCCCCTAACTGCCGGGTGGTATCCTGACCCGCAGAACCCGTCCGTCCAACGATATTGGGACGGCACCCAATGGGCCCAGCCCGCCCAGCCAGTCGCATCAGCCACGCCGGTCCCAAACCGCGCGAAGAAGCCGATCTTCAAACGGGCGTGGTTCTGGGTAGTCGTTATCGTTGTCGTCATCGTGATTATCATTATCGCGACCCAAAGTGGCAAAAACCCTGGCGTGGCCCCGACGACAAGCTCGGCAACCAGTCAGACGACGGAGGCTCCGGCGACCAATGCTGCCCCTGCCAGCGAGCCGCCGGTGAACGATGCCACTGCCACCGCCACCGCACCGGCCGCCACGACTATCAGCAATGGTGACCATGCTGTCGGACCCGGCTTTCCGGCAGGTGTGTACCGGGCTGAGGTGGACAAAGGTCTTTTCAGCCTCTGCACCGTTTCTCAGCAGGAAGGCGACAACGTCCTTGATGTCCGCAACGCCAACGAAGGCTCGGTTATCTTCACAGTTGCTGATAGGCCGGGTTCGGTTGTCAGCTTCTCCGGATGCCAGAACATCGGGCTTGCCCAGGACATGGTCCGCGCCAACCCGGACCCCGTCACGAACGGGTACTGGCTCGTCGGGAGTGAACTCCAGCCCGGAACATACCAGTGTGCCGTTGACACCGCCGGGGTCTTCCCGCTCGGGACTGTGACCCAGTTCGGTGCGGACGGCCAGGTGGTCGACATTCGCAACGCAAACGAGGGCAACGTGATCTTCACTGTTCAGGACCAGGCTGGATCTGTCGTCAGTTTCAGCGGATGCTCCACCATCGTGCGAGCCTAAACCCCACTACTAACCCCAGGCTCTCTGGGCGCCGATGCCGGAGCCCAGAGAACCATTCTTCATTCTCCCGCCCAACGTCCGCGATGCGACTGATCGGCACCTTCGACGGCTCACCTGACTCGTTACTCAGTTCCAGGTCCACACTCGATTTCACTTGTAAACAAAGTGGATTGTTCAGTAGGGTAAGCCAGACGGGGACGGGGTCGCGGGCGATTATGGTGCTCCTCTCCGGTGTAGTTGAGGACTTGTCGGATTTGAGAGCAAGTGCCGGTAGTGATGACGTGACCGTCAGGGATAGCAATACGGGGCCGGCTACGGCGCGAGTCGTTCCTTGACCCAGTTGCCGTCGACGAGGCGGTAGCGGACGCGGTCGTGCAGGCGCGAGACGCGGCCCTGCCAGAACTCCCAGGTGTCCGGGATGAGACGGTACCCACCCCAGTGCTCGGGCCGCGGCGGGTTGAGTCCCATCGTCGCGGAAACTTTCGCCGCGCTCATCAGCAGCTGCGCCCGGTTGGCGATGACTTCGGATTGCGGCGACGCCCACGCACCGATCCGGGAGTCGAGCGGCCGTTCCGCGAAGTAGGCGTCCGACTGCTCGGCCAACACCTTCTCGACGCAGCCCTCGACCCGGACAACGCGTTCGGCTTCGACCCAGTGGAACTGGGCGGCCGCGTACGGGTGGGCCGCCAGCTCGCGGGCCTTGCGGCTCAGGTAGTTTGTGTAGAAGACCAGGCCCGCGGCATCGACACCCTTGAGCAGGACGACGCGGGTGGAGGGCCGTCCATCGTCACCCACCGTAGCCACGGTCATCGCCGTTGGTTCCGGAGTTTTGGCCGCGATGGCGTCCGCCAGCCACCGTTCGAAGACCGCTAGCGGCGTACCCGGCAGAGCCGCTTCGTCGATTTCGCCTCGTTCGTAACTCTTGCGCAGGTTCCGTAAGTCCACCTCATCAGCATAGTGGCGTCGCCGGTGAGCCGGGTCGTACGCCCAGCGTACAGACTCCTTACCAAATGGTAAGATTTTGCTATGCCGACTGGAACGATGACGAGTAAGGGCCAGATCACGATTCCGAAACCCGTCCGGGACGATCTCGGACTAGTGAGCGGGTCGCAGGTGACTTTCACGCGGACGCGCGAGGGAGACTATCTGGTGCGTCGTGAACCGCGGTCCATCCGGGCTCTGCGCGGGTCGCTGCGGTACGACGGTCCGGCCATCAGTCTGGAGCAGATGGACGAAGCGATCGCCGCGGCTGCCGCGAAGGCGGGCCGATGATCGGTCTTGACACCAACGTTGTGGTGCGTTATCTCGCGGACGATGACTCACAACAGTCGCCCCGGGCGGCGCGCGTCATCGAAGAGTTGACGCCATCTGATCCTGGCTTCATTGCCACGGTGGTATGGGTGGAGACCTATTGGATCCTGACTCGGGCGTGCCGCGTCCCCAAGACGGCCGTGCTGGAGAGGTTGGCCGAGCTCCTGGACGCGGACGAGGTACGGGCTGAGGATTACGCGGCTGTGGCTCAGGCGCTGGCCGCCGCGGGGCGTGGCGCGGACTTCGCCGACGCCCTGATCGGGGCGGCGGCCCAGAGCCACGGCTGTACCCATACCGTGACCTTCGACGAGTCGGCCAGCAAACGCCTTG
>JAIRVA010000359.1 GCA_031254155.1 Propionibacteriaceae bacterium | reverse complement strand
TTCCCGGAATTCCGCGTGGCTCGACACGATTTGACCGATCTCGTTGTGGATTTGGTCCATTTGGACGCGCAGGTTGGCGGGCGACTCCACGGAGGCGTGGTCGTTGACGACCTGCGCCTTGACAATTTTGACGTCCTTGCGGGTCTGGCTCATGAACGCGACCAGGACGGCGGTAAGGAGAGGAATGGCCACTGCGAGGGCTTCCACCCAAGAAGAAACAATGAGGAAAAGCATAGTTATCCGATCATGAGGCGTTGTCCGGGATAGACCAGATCTGGGTTCGGGATGTGGTTGAGGGCGGCGAGACGCTGGTAGGTGGTGCCGTGGTCGGCGGCGATACGGGATAGCGTGTCGCCTGGTTGGACTGTGTATGTCGTCCCTGCGGTGGCGGGTTCCGGGGCAATCGGGCCGGTCGAGGATGCATGGTCTCCTTGCGCGTAGGCCGACCAGGCGTTCCTGTCTCCGAAAAACCAGTCGATGTCAACACGGTTCCGACTCCACCCGAAGTGGGTATGCGCCGCTGATTGGGTTAACCATCCGGCTTGCCACATCGCCAATAGCCATCCTGAGGGAGGGTCAGGGAACCCGGTAACCGGCCAGTCTGTCTTATCCCATGCCGCGCCGGGTGCTGAGAGCCACAGCCCACAATGGGACTGAAGTTCAGTTTTCGCTGTTCCAGGACGAATGGCCTTTTCGTCGTTCCGGTTCGTGTAGACCAAGGGCCACACCCCGGCGCGATCATGAACGGTCCGGCAAAAATCCCATAACCCGTCGGCTGTTGACACGCCGTATTGTTCCCAATCCACACACAGAACCGCCCGTCCGATCCATCCCTGAACCTGGTCAACAAAGTGGTTTGCTTCCGCGATATCGTCGGCGCGGTTGAGGAAGTGGTAAACCCCAGCTAGTTTTCCGCACGCAAGCGTACGGTCAACGTATGATGCTGCCCCGATGACGGTGCTCATGCCCTCTGTCACTTTGGTGACGACACAGTCAACAGATGCCGACTCTATCGGGAACTCCGGCTGGTATGCCGGATGAATGTCAATTGCGGTAAGCATGGGTCCTCCTTGCTGAAGATGAAACGGGTCGGGGTGGTTCATGCTCCGACGGGCGCATGAAGTGGACGAAAGGAACTTGTAGGGGCATTCGTTGGAACGGAAAGCTGGCTCGCTCGACACGGGGTTCTGTGTCAGATGACATCAATCTGGCCTGGCGGCAGGCTGAACCTCGCTCAGCATCGTCGGTGGGGCCGGTCCCAGGTGAAGCGATGCGAGATCAAGGGTCGAGGGTCCGACGACGTCACATGCCGTGATGGCTGAGAGGCATGCAAATGCGCTACACCGCTGGGAACCGCCTGATCGGAAAGCACATTCCATATCTTCGGTATGGGGCATACGCGTGCGACATATCACTCGAAAGGTGGCAATGTTGAACTGTAGTTCATTCTCGGTCGATGGTCTCCCTCTCGAGGGCATCAACCGCGCGTTTCGTAGCGTAACGTGCGAGGTCGATCCAGACGCTTGCTTGAGCGTGGTTGTCCGCCAGGTACCGATTGCTTCGATTGGCGAATACCACAGCCATCCGGTCGGCAAGTCTGGCGATGTCGTGATCGTAATCTGTTTGTGTGGTCACAGGAGTTCCTCTGTTAGTTGAAGTTGAGTGAAATGGATGTGCGACGACGCCATCATGGACCTGAGCGCGCAAGATGAAGCGTCCTCTGCCAACGGGTATGCCACAATGGGGCACATGAGAAAGTTCGCCGTCACGCTTATCTCCTGCGGGCTGCTTCTGCTCACGGGGTGTACGGTTCAGCGTGAACTGTCGTCGTCGCCGGGCGAGAGTCAGTGGAGTCTGGCGTGTCAGGCCCCTGATTCGCGGACGCTGGCGATGATTGAGAAGCAGGTGGCGGCGATCGAAGCCAAGGCTGAGAACGGATCGACCGGCGCTTATGAAAACTATGGGCCGTCCAACCCGACGGTCGTTCAGTTCGCAGATGAGTGGGAGATCATCTCGTTCGGCTGGGGATGGTCCACGACTGATGTCTATCTGGCGAGAACTGATTCGGCCGATCCGTCGGCGTGGCTCCTCGTCGAGTACAACGACACCGAACTCTGGGACCAGCCCAGCGTTCCACGGGACGTGCTGGCCCAGGCGCAGGACGCCGCCAAGGTGGCCGCGCCCTGCGTCATGGGTGGCTAGGTCGCGCTAGGCATCAAGTCGTCGCGCGGGCTTCGTCCCGTCAGGAGTTTGGCACGTAGTAGTGCTGGAACGTGAAGTCCATCACGCTCACGTACGCGGGGCCACATGAAATTGTGCCGGTGTTAGTCACGGGAGCGGTGTACTTGGCGTAGATACACGGAATGGGGGTTGTGGAGTACTCGCACGCTGCAGGGGTGACTTGCTTTCCGTTCATCACGGACTTGTTGGCGGTCGCCGGCCACCAGCCGGAGCTGCCCCGGAGGTACCAAGTTCCGTTGACAAGCTTCTGCTCTTGCGGTTGCCAGGTCTCCCCAACGGTGGACACCTTGCCGGTGGGCGTTTGTCCGGGTGTGCTGTAGCAACTCACAACCTGAGTGAATGCGAGCCATGCTGCTGTTGACATTTGTTTCCTTTCGTAGTTGTTCCCGCCGTTGTGGCGGTCTCGCCAGCGAGTGCTAGCAAGCCTTGATGTCGACCGCGTGCCGCGCAAACGGGGTCAGTGGTTGTGCGATGGTGCGTCGCGCTGATTGCCGTACAGAAACGGGATCATCGGGCGCGGGTGCTGCCAGGAATCGGGCTGGCATGTTGAGATGGGTGCGGGTAGTCAGCCCGGTGAGACGCGGCCCTTGCCCGTGAACGGGAACGGGTCAGGCCTACTTCCGGCTCGCGAACTTAGCGCTCTGCTTGCCAGCCCAACAAGGCTCTCGCAACCGTCGTCACCGACGGGTAGTTGGATCTGGAGGATGTTCCGTGGACAGGTTTGGTTCTGATCACCTCACTACTGAGGATGGCAGGCGTGTGATGAGCCGGGGGAAAGTGAAATCAGAAAACGGTTACTGATATGGGTAGTATGCTGGAGTTATGTCTGATGCTGGGCAGAGAATCCTTGGAGGCATCACGGACGCAGCAGATGCGGCCGACACCCGGCGAGTGTCGACGGAACACCGCATCCGCCGGATGATCGGTCGACCGGTTCTGTGGTGGTGGCTGGGTTTCGCGGCTTTCGTTGGGCAGGTGGCCATCTTCAATAAATGGGATGTGGGTTATCGCGTCCATCCGGTGCTGGTGTTCGGAGTGGTGGTTGCCATAAAGAGCGTATTGGTGTGGAGCGGGGTGATCGGTGGTGTTTTCTGGTTGGTCTCGGCGATGCTCCTCGGGCTTAACTGGGTGCAACTCAACGGTGGTGAAGGACCAACCCCTCGCCAGGTGGCCACGAACGTACTCCGAGTTGTCGCAACAATTATTGTCATGATGCTGTCTGTTCCGGCATTTCTGATGGCTTGGGCGTGGGACGAGGAGTATGTGGTGCTGGACCCCGTGGGTCCTGGAGGTTGCACGTTGGTGGCTCACGTCGTGCCTGCCGAGATGTCGGGGGCGGCGACGCGTGGTTCTCTTTTCGGGGCCATGCCAGGTGGTTTAGTCTTGCGGCCACTTGGCTGGGACTGGTCCAGCGCCATTGACCCGGTGGGGTCTGGCGACTGGTCTTTGGAATGGACGGGAAACGATGGTGTCCTGCGGGTTGGTTCGCAGGACACCACCGTCCACTGTGATGGTTAGTACGGGGCTATCTATGAGGGTTGGAGAGGAATGCGGCGTACACGTTCGCGAACTTCTCTGCTTGCTCGGGAGTCGGTAGCGGGAACTCTGAATGATCGTCCCCGATGAGACCGGCTGCTTTCTTGACCTCTGGCAAAGTCGCGCCGATATTGGTTGCGAAGACGTCGAGTCCGTCTAGAGTACGGACGAATGCGCCTGCCAATGACGCGCTATTGGCGTCGAACCGATCATGGTAGAACCGAAGTATTCTATTATTACTGTCCTCTTGAAACACCGAGCGCATAGCACTCGACAGTGCGAGCCCAGAAGTATCGCCGTCCATTGCTCTCATCAGCAGCCATGAGTCGGCGTCTGCGAGAATGTCTGCGTAGCTGAAAGCGGAACCTGGATTAGCCACATACGCGGCATCGTCGGTGTGTCCGTCTTCGTCAATGCCGCCTATTTTCCCGATCATGTCCAAAGCCCAAGCGACGTAGTTCTGGCTCGTGAAGCGCCTTTGGTATTGCCCCCATAAACCCAGTAAGTCGAAAAGCCAGGTGCCGATTTCTCCGAGTCCATACAGTGTGGGCGTGGTAACCGTCGGATACATCCGCTGGCTGAGCGTGGCGACTGCGAGGTGGGGAACTTTTCGGAAGTCGGGGTTAGGCCAGGTAAGAATGTTCATGAGAGAGGAATCATTGTCAGATTGGCTTTGCATCAAATCAAGCGCTGCCTCGCAAATCCCCCGAGCGGTGATGTCTTCGGGATCAAGGCTCAACTCGGGCGTGTATAGATGCCACAGAGTAGGATTACGATCAGCCCAAAACCGGGGTTTCCGGAGCCAACCTAATATATAATCAGGTATCCTGAAAGTGTAGGAACTGTACGGCCACAGTGATGAGTATGCTTCTTTGAGCGCTCGTTCACATGTTGCCTCGGCGGCGACGGTCCATTGGTACAGAAGATCGAAACCGGTGTCAGGATTCGTGCCATCTGGATCTGTGGGTGGCGGGGTTGTGGTCGTGAGGTCTACGGCGGTGGCCCGTCTGGAGACTGCGACTCGGTCTATGCTTGTTGGTATTCCGCCGAGGGATTCGGATTTTTCAGCGATCTGGTTGTATGACCAGTTGGTTGGCATGGCGAAACCCATGTTGCCGGAGAACCCCCAGGACATACCTGATACGAAGGCGGTCGATGCGAGGCCGGCGTCGAGCATCTTCTGGCAGACGTTTCGGGTGCCATAGACGCCGACATCATAGGTTCCGCAGAGATGGGCGTCGAGTGCCGCGTTCACGCCTTTGAAGTACTGGGCGACCGGGCCGTCGATCGACTCGCCGACCGGATCGTAGTCAACGGTGAAGAAAACTGTCGATTTGTGGGGTAGCCCCAACGTTCGACAGCGTACGAGTGCTTCGATTCCGTGGGCCCATCCAAGATCCCGGGTCATTTGGGCATCACTATTGTTGAACCGTTGGTGAATTGGGAACAGGGCAAGCCCGGCCGCTTTCAGCTCGGTCAACTCTTCGCTGCGAAGGAATTTCCCGGCGCCGACGATGTAGCGACCAACGTGGGTATATCCCCCGGCTTTTGCGGATTTGGTCTGGGCGGACACCAGTTGGGTGCTCGTGTCGAGTCCGGTGACTGCCCGGTCGGGGTCGCCGGTCGAGACGAGAAGCGCACACCACGTGCCGAAATCCCCGTCTCCCGTGGCTGGGAGTTCCATCAAGTCCTGGAATGCTGCAGTCTGCTGCTTGGTTGCGGCGTTGAAGGTGCCGTCGAAGGGGCAGTCGTAGCCGTTGAGACGGAGCGCGCCTTGGAACAGCCGTATGAAATGGCGGGACGTGTCGAAGTCGCCTTGTCGTACGGGAGCCTGTGCTCGCAATCCTGACTGGGTGCCAGGTCCGAAATTGCCGTTCGCGGTGTCGTCATTCATGCCGAACTCGTATTGCAGCGCATACAGCATTGCAGTAAGGATCTGACGCGAGTGCACGCCGTCGCAAGGGATCAACGCAAAGTCCCGGCGGGGGGAATAGGTGGCATTGAGCCACCGCTGCACGGCGCGGATGCTGCTAGTGCCACTCGTCCACGTTGTGGTGTAGGCGTCCATCGACAGTAACGACTTCATGAGCTTCGCGTCGACGTAAGCCGTGGTGAAATCCAAGCCGAGATCGTTGCGAACCGTGGCGACAGAGTTTGCGAGGTTAGCAAAGCTCGTTTGCGCGTCGAACCCGTTCCAGTCGCCGGAATAGCCCTTGCACCACAAGGCTCCCGCAAGGAGTTTGAGCACATTACCCGACGGTGTTGATGAGTCAATACGACCAATCTGTGACGTGAACCGGGAGGTGGTTGTCGGGCCGAAGGTGTCCGCCAACTGTGTTGATGGGATGCCTAGTTCGATTTGGAGACCCCGGATGAGCCGGGTGATCACAGTCCAGCCGGTAATCCCGTCTTCCATTATCGGTGCACCCCAGCCGGGGCGGCCCGCATATGTGGCATTGAGCCATTGTTGTGTTTTCTGTACCCATGCGTCCATGAGAAATGTGTCCTTTCCAGATTATTTTCGTTGCTAAGGCCAAAGCCACGGGGAGCCGTTCGGCCAGTGACTTTGCAGTGAACATAAATGTTGTTGAATGCGGTTAAGGTTGGTCCGCAAGGTTGCGACGGCATCTTCTATGCGGTCTCTTGCCAGGTGCCTGGTAGGAGTCAACTGTCGTAGATGCAGCTGTTACGAGGGCAGTCATCTGCTGGGTTGATTCGGTGGGATCCCCCGGACGGATGTGTTGCTCAGCCCGAGAGGTCATGGATGCCACCGGCCATGTGGTTAGCGGTGTCCCATGGCCCTCTCGGGCGCGCTTCACATACAAGTTAAATGCTGATCGTTGTCCCGGTGAGCGCCGACCATGTGGTTTGCCCGCACAACCCATCGGCCGCGAGTCCCCTCCACTTCTGGTAAGCAGCAACACGGCTCATCGTGCCCGAGCCGTAGATCCCGTCCTCGCTGATCGGACCTCCGATAGTCAAGACATTGGCGCGAAGCCACCCGTTGAGCACCTTCTGCATTTGGAGGATGTAGTTCCGCGTGTTTTGCCCGGTGGGGTCCGGCACGCACAGATACGTCAGCCCATCGTAGATGTTGGCGCCGTTGTAGTAGCCGCCGAAGTACATCTGGTTGCCTTGCCCGAATTGACCGAGGCTGTTCTGGATGACGACGCTCCAAGGAGTCATGTAGACGCTGCCAGCAACATTTGTCATATTGGTTTCCTTTCGGTTTGTCCCGCTGTCGCTGAGCGGGAATACGCACAGTTTGTGCGGAGATCAGGGGTGGTGTGTCATACTTGGACACTGCGAGGAAACTTGTCGTGTTCGTGGTGGTGCTCGACGGCTTGGCCGGATGCACGGCCTAAAGCGAGCAGTCCTTTTGGACTTCAGCGAGCTTTTGAGGATCAGCGGCCAGTTCTTGAACGTGCTCGGTGTCGCTGGTGGCGGGAGCGTGTACGGGAAACCCTTGTGCGAGATCATGAGTGATGCCATGATTGGCGAATGAGAAGATTCATAACTGGGTGTGTGATTGCGCTCGTCGGGCTAGCTGGATGCACGGTCTCACATGATCCGATGCCGGTCTCGGGGGGCACTGCCTCGGCATCCACACCTTCCGCGGCTCCGCCTTCGGCAAGTTCGCTCATCTTGCCGTCAAGCCCAACGCCGTCGGCAGTTCACGAGCCGCTGGACTTTAGCAGCCTCCTGGAGGATCAGCGGCCAACCCTTGACTGCGTCGTCGTGACCGGCCAGGAAGGCGGCGACATCATGGCTCCACTGTCGGGTAGCTTTGTTCCTCAGCCCGGCTGGCGTGCCGAGATGGGCGCCGGCAATCAGCCTGGAGAGACGTGGTCCTTGTTCATGAATGGCAACGGGACAGGGGCGTACTTCTGGCTGACAAACTTCTGGTCTGCTAGCAAACCCACGGGTCCTCTCTCGATCGCCGTCACGAACGGCACCTTCTCGTTTGACTCGTGGGGTAATGTTGACTGGACGGACAACCGTCGTGCGGCCGGTCAGGAAGTAGCCCAGTGGATGGAAGCCCACTGCGGCTGAGCTATTCCCAAGCGCGGAGTTCCTCAGAGTCGTGCTTTGACTAGTCTGAATATCTATTTTCACCCACGAACGAACGCCCGCGCGCGAGCAGCCAGGCTAGACGTAGCATTTACGACCTACTAGTGGTGATGAGTGTAAGTTCGTTGGCGGGCGGGGGGTGTCAGCGGGGAGGCCGGGTCAGGCGGAGGAAGGAGGCGGGCTGGCGGCCCGCCGATCTGCACGACAACGCCGCCCGACGCCGCGCTGGCCCCCATCACCGCCAACGAACTACTGCTCACGACAACTAGTAGATGTACTGTGCGGCAAGCGCGCTCCAGGTTTTCTGTCCCACTAGCCCGTCAACGCTCAGACCTTTGGCTCCCTGGAAAATCTGGACAGCGGTCATGGTGTTGGCTCCGTATAGCCCGTCTTCCGTGAGCGTCAGGAATGGAGTGTATCCACTCTTTAGCTTGAAGTAGTTCAACGCAGCCTGGATCTGCCGGATGAGGGACCTGCAGTACTCCACCATGTCGGTCGGATAGTTCCATGAGTGGGCGTACCCGTCGTATGAGTAACCAAAGAATCGTTGCTGCGCTTCTGTGATGGCTTGTGCACCGAGCTTATCCCAATCGATGGCGCTCCACGCCGTCATAACATTTGCCATTTGTGATTCCTTTCGTTTGCTCCGCTTCTGCGGATCGTGCACGGCTTGTGCACGAAGTCAGGGGGCGACCATTAGCCTGGTGAAGTTCTCGCTCGGTGAGAACCGGTGTTCCGGTTCGAGTGAGCCGCTTTGCCGCCTGGTGCTGTTCTCAAGTGGAGTTCGTGGACGACACCGACCCCGGCCGTCACTACGCTCGGCCAGCGAACCAACTCCGTCACCTCGTGCCAGTGATCGGCGCCCACGATCTCGTGTCGTTCAATCTGCCGTCGAACGCTAGTTGGCTAACCGTAATAGCGTTGACGCGGCTAAGGTTATGACACAAGGTACAACGGCCCGGAGACCGGGACGCCTGAGCAAAAACTAGCGGCGGCGCGAACCCAACGAGTCCCTCTCATGCCAATTAGCTGAGCCTTAGTGCCAACGAAATCAGCCTTGATTCCGATGTATGAAACTCAAATGGGCACACGACTACACCCAGAACACTACGCGCTGTGGAGAACTGTGTCAAGTCCTCGGTCCTGCCATGAATCAACCGGCGCACCGATCGGTCGCAGTCATGGCCACTGCCGCGCCACGGCGACCAAGGCCGGGTACTCGTTGTGGGCGAGACCACGCCTGTTGGCGGTCATTGATGGATGCCAGGGCCCGCCCAGTTGAGGTCCAAGCGCCACTTGCTGGTCTGCCATCCTCCGTGGCAATGAAGGTCTGAGAGGCAGAGGACAGCGCTGACCAGCTTTCGGTCCGGCCGAAGCGACCGCCGAGGCGGTCGACCGGATCAGGGCGATCCTGTAACGTGCCGGCGTACCGGTAGGCATCCCGGCTCCAGCCACGTACAACCCACCCAAAACCGACTGATCGGGAGGGCCCCTCCGGTTTTGGCGAGGTTGCCGACCGGAATCACGGCGATTTTGCCCTCAAGCCCAGGCAAAACCGGCAGTGCCTCCCGAAGCGGCCGGTTTTGGCCGGGTTCTACGTTACCCCACCCAGGGCCGGGGTGATGGGGGTGAGTTTCGCGACGCCGTCCGACCGTCGCCCACTCGACAATTGCTCATATGAGCATAATTCGGTCAACATCTTGCGCATGAGAGCGGAAACGTGTTACGTTACCGGCATCACCGAAAGGCCCCACGTATGACCGAACCGCGGCTCAGGGTCGAGCACATCGACAAGTCGTTCGCGGGCGTGCACGCCCTCAAGGACGTGAGTTTCGAGGTCCTCCCCGGCCAGGTCCACGCCCTGTGCGGTGAGAACGGCGCGGGCAAGTCGACGCTGATGAAGATCATCAACGGGTTGTACCGCCCGGACGCCGGGACGATCTCGGTGAACGGCGCGCCCGCGGTCATCCGCTCGCCGCAGGACGCCCAGGCGCTTGGCATCGCGATGATCGCCCAGGAGCTCAACTACGTTCCCGAAATGACGGTGGCGGAGAACTTTTTCATCGGTCGTACGCCCATGAAACCGGGGCGCATCGACTGGGCCCGGATGCGGACCGAGGCGCGCCAGATCATCGCGGCGGAAGGGCTCGCCTGTACGCCGGACCAGCGGCTGCGGACCCTCACCGTCTCACAGATCCAGATGCTCGAAATCCTGCGGGCCGTCCACCACAAGGCCGACATCATCATCATGGACGAACCGACGTCCGCGATCGCCCAGCGCGAGGTCGAGGTCCTGTTCGCCAAGATCCGGGCGCTCACGGCGCAGGGGGTCGCGGTGATCTACATCTCGCACAAGATGGACGAGGTCTTCCAGATCGCCGACCAGGTCACGGTCCTGCGCGACGGCGTCGTCGTCAGTACGGATCCCGCCACCCGACTGACCCTCGACGACGTGGTGACCCGGATGGTCGGCCGCAAGCTTGACCAACAGTTCCCGAAGGAGGCTGTCCCCATCGGTGACGTGGCCTTCCGGGCGTCATCCCTGGGGCTCGCCGGTACGTTTGCCGATGTCACCATGGAGATCCGGGCGGGGGAGATCGTCGGTCTGGCCGGCCTGGTGGGGGCCGGCCGCAGCGAGTTGGTCAACTCGGTCTTCGGCCTGGAACCGCTCGACCAGGGCGAGATCACGGTCGGCGGGCGACCGGTGAAGATTAAGAGCCCGGTTCAGGCGATCAACCATGGCGTCGTCATGCTGTCCGAGGACCGCCGGCTGATGGGCATCGTACCCAAACTCTCCGTCAAGAAGAACGCGACTCTCGCGAGCCTCCGCAAGGTCATCTTCGGCGGCCGCGCCCACGGTCGCCTCGAGCAGCGCGTGGTGACGGAGTATTGCGAGCGGATGCGGGTCAAGACCCCGAGCATCGAGACGCTCATCGAGTCACTGTCGGGCGGCAACCAGCAGAAGGTATTGCTCGCGAAGTGGCTGCTGGTCGATCCGCAGGTCTTGCTGCTCGACGAGCCAACGCGCGGGATTGATGTCGGCGCGAAGTACGAGATCTACAAGCTGATGACCGACCTCGCCCGCCAGGGTAAAGCGGTGTTGATGATCTCCTCGGAGATGCCCGAGTTGATCGGCATGTGTGACCGTATCTACGTGATGGCCCAGGGCCGTCTGACCGCCGAGCTGAGCCGTCCGGATTTCTCGCAGGAGCGGATCCTGCGCTACGCCATGGCCGGCCTCGACTGAACTCGACTGAAAGGGTGACGAGATGAAACTCGATGTGAAGCGGCTGAACCTCAACCGGTTCTCCATCTTCTTGATCCTGCTCGCGATGTTCGTCATCGCCACGTTGCTGAGCCCGAACTTCCTCTCCCAGACCAACCTCATCAACATCCTGCAGCAGGTGGCCGTCACGGTCTTCCTGACGTACGGCGCGATGATGCTCATCGTCGGCGGCATGCTCGACCTCTCCGCCGGATCGGTGCTCGCCCTGTCGGGCGTGTTCGCGGTCGTGACGTACAAAGCGACCAACAACATGGTGCTCGCCGTCGGGGTGGCCATCCTCCTGGGCGTCGCCTGCAACCTGGTCAACGCGCTCATGGTGGCCAACTTCGACGCCCCGCCGTTCATCGCGACCCTGGCCATGTCGATGGCCGCGCGGGGCGCCGTACTCCTCTACACCAAGGGCCAGAACGTGCTCCAGCTCGGCCGCTTCAAGTTTCTCGGCCAGGGTACGATCGGGCCCATCCCCGTACCCGTGGTGTTCATGTTCTTCATCACGGCCATCATCGGCTACGTCATGACGCAAACGAAACTCGGTCGTTCCCTCTACGCCATCGGTGGGAACCAACTGGCCGCGCGCGCCTCGGGCATCAACGTGACGGCCACGAAGTACAAGGCGTACGCCATCAACGGCGTCCTCGTCGGCTTCGCCGGGGCCGTGTTCATGTCCCGCGTCAACGCGGGCCTGCCGAACGGCGCGGTCGGCTACGAGATGGAGGGCCTGACCGCCGCGATCGTGGGCGGTACGAGCTTCACGGGCGGCATTGGTACGACGCTCGGCGCGCTCGCCGGGGCGCTCATCATCGGCCTGCTCAACAACATCATGAACCTGACTGGCGTGGACTCGTACGTCCAGCAGATCGCCAAGGGGCTGATCATCGCGGTGGCCGTCATCTGGGACATCCACTCGCGGAAGGGCCGCCGGACCCGGGTCATTCTCAAAGAGGCGACCCCGTCGGCGACTACGGGCGGCACGGACTCCGCCCGCCACCAAGCCGGTTCCGGAGAGTCCGGGGCCAGAAAGAATCGTTCACCAAACGAGGAGGTCACTTCATGACACACAAGATGCTGCCCCGCGCGGTCGCGGCGGCCATGGCGCTGGGTTTGGCCCTCACGGGTTGCTCGTCGTCCAACAATAATTCCAGCAGTACGACCGGCGCCACGGGGGGTAGTACGGCGACGACTGGCGGCACCACCGCCGCGAGCTACCGGGTCGCCTACGTCGCGCGGGCCCAGTCGGACTCGTTCGCGGCGTGGCTCGCCAACGAAATCAAGGCGGAAGCCGCGAAGTACCCCGACATCACCCTCGAGGTCTTCGATGGCCAGGCGGACGACGACAAAGAGAACACGATGATTGAGAACGCGATCGCCAACAAGTTCGACGCGATCATCGTCCAGCCGAACAATGGCGAGGCGCAGCGGCCGTACGTCGAAAAGATCGTCGCCGCCGGCATCCACTGCATCACTACGAACGCGCGCATTGCGGGCATTGACGGTTGCTCGTCCATCGACGCCAACCCGTACGACCAGGGGGCCGGACCGGCGAAACTCGCGCTCACCCAGGTGCCCCAGAATGCCAAGGTCGTCGTCTTGAACGGCCCGTCGGGGAACTTCCACACCATTGAGCGGCGCAAGGCCTGGCAAGCCGAGTTCTTCGACAAGCGGCCGGACGTCAAGATCGTGGCCGAGGACATCGCCAACTGGAACAAGGACGAGGGCCTCAACTTCATGCAGGACTGGATCATCGCCTACGGTAAGATCGACGCCATCATTTCGATGAACGACAACATGGCTGCGGGCGCGCTGGAGGCGGTCGGCGACAAGGCCGACCTGCAGGGTATCCTGGCCTATGGTGTCGACGGTACGCCCGAGGCGACGCTGTTGATCAAGGATGGCAAGATGACGGCGACCGCGTTGCAGTCGGCCATCGATCTGGCGAAGCTCAACGTCGCGGCTGTCCACGACCTGCTGACGGGCAAGCAGACCATGGTCGAGGACAACGTCCCGGCCCCGGTGATCACCAAGGACAACGTCCAGCAGTACATCGACATGTACACTACGGCGGGTCTGCTCAAGTAGTGGCCACTCCCGGCCGGCTGGCGGTCGCCTGATCGCCAGCCGGCCGGACGGCCCGGAAGGGAGCCATCGTGGCGGTACTCGTTGTCGGCGTCGACACCTCGACCCAATCGTGCAAGGTCGAGTTCCGGGACCTCGCGACCTTCGCGGTGGTCGCCCGCGGGTCGGCCCCGCACCCCCCGGTCACGCCGCCCTGCAGCGAGCAGGACCCGGCCACCTGGTGGGACGCCTTCGTGGCCGCCTTTCGGATGGCTCTCGCGGCGGCGCCCGCGCACTCGGCGATCGCCGCGATCGCGGTCGCCGGCCAGTGTCACGGCCTCGTCGCCCTTGATGCTAAGGGGCAGGTCATCCGGCCGGCGAAGCTGTGGAACGACACGACGACCGCCCCCGAGCTCACGGCGTTGCGGCGCGAGATCGGTGACGACACCTTCATCCAGCGAACGGGTTCGCTGCCCACCGCGGCCTTCACCATCAGTAAGGTCGCCTGGCTCGCGCGGCACGAGCCCGACCACTTCGCCCGGCTGGCGACGATGCTGCTGCCCCACGACTATCTGACGTACCGGCTGACGGGCGAGTTCGTGACCGATCGCTCCGAAGCCTCCGGCACAGGCTACTTCGACGCCGACCAGGACACGTACCTCGTCGATTTCCTGCGCGTGATCGACCCCGCCAAACCGTGGGAGACGATGGTACCGCGGGTGGTCGCGGGCGATGGTGTCGCCGGGACCGTGTCGCCGGCGGCGGCCCGCGAACTCGGCATCGCGCCCGGCGCGCTCGTCGGCGCGGGCGGGGGCGACCAGCACGCGTCGGCGGTCGGCCTTGGCCTGACGGCCCCGGACCTCGTCGTCGCCCTCGGTACGTCGGGGGTGGTGTTCACGCACTCCGCGACGGCGGTCCGCGACCCGGCCGGTTTCATCAACGGTGTCGCCTCGGTGACACCCGGCTTCCTGCCGCTGGCGTGTACGCTGAACGCCGCCAAGGTCACCGACGCCTTCGCCCGGCTGCTCGGCGTCGACCACGCCGGGTTGAGCCGGTTGGCGCTCGCCGCCGACCCTTCCGGGCCGGTCCTGGTGGCGTACCTGGACGGCGAACGGACGCCGGACCGCCCCGGCGCGAGCGGGCTGTTACTCGACCTGACCAGCGACGCGACCCGCGAGCAGCTCGCCCGCGCGGCCTTCGAGGGCGTCGTCTTCGGCTTGCTGTACGGTGTCCGCCACCTTGCCGGGTGCGGGGTGGACGCGTCGGGCGACGTGTTCGTGGTCGGCGGCGGTGCCCGGTCGCCCGCGTACACCCAGCTGCTCGCCGACCAGTTGGCCCGGCCCGTCCGCGTGGCCGATGTCCCGGAGGCGACGGCGCGCGGCGCGGCGGTCCAGGCGGCGGCGGTCGCCCGGGGTGACCGCCTCGACCAGACGATGGCGGCGCTGCGCCCGGTGGCCACGGTCGTGGCCGAGCCGGTCCACGAACCGGACGAGACGCGGTGGGAGCGCTACCTGGAGGGTTGCCGCGTGACGGCCCTGGACCGGCCGGGGGTCTGATGGACGTCCGCGTGGCCGAGTGGGCGGGGGAGTACGCACCGGGGGTACTCGCGGCCAGCGTGTACGCCCTGCCACCCGCGGACCGGCTCGCCGGGGCGGTGGCGGCGCACCGGGCCGGCTGTCTCATCCACATCGACCTCATCGTGACGGCGAGGGCGGGTGGGTTCGTCCACGCGGGGGTCACCCCCGACGAGGTCCGGGCAATCAGCGCCCGCGTACCGTCCGCGGGGCTGGACGTGCACGTGATGGTGGCCGGGGCCCCGGCCGCCGCCCGGGTGGCGGCCCTCGGAGCGGTCACCGCCGTTTTGGCGGACGCCAACCTCGCCCGCGTCTCCGCGGCGCCGGACCTGCTCGACGCCCTGGCCCCCGCGCTGGACCCGGGCGTGCCGCTCTGGGAAGTCCTGTGGCCGGCGACGCAGCCCGTCGGGGTCGCCGCGGGCGCTCTGCTCATGCTCATCCCGCCGGGTACAAAACAGCAGGCCGACCCCGCGCGGCTCGGCGTACTGCCGGGCTTGACCGCGCACACGCCGGCCGGTGTCGACGGCGGCGTCTCGCGGCCGCTGGCCGATGTCGCGCTCGGCGCGGGGGCGACGTACGCTGTTCTGGGGCGGGCAATCTTCCACACACAATCCGACAACGGATGACAACAGATGACAACAGATAGGAGACAACATGTCAGTCAACCCAGCCACGATGCGGACCTCGGTGCTGCTCGGCAAGAAGCAACTCACGATTGAGGACCGGCCGGTCCCCGTACCCGATCCGGACCAAGTCCTGATCAAGGTCGCGGCGGTCGGCGTGTGCGGCTCGGACGTGCATTACTACCGCGAGGGGCGGATCGGTGACTTTGTCGTCAACGCGCCGCTGGTGCTCGGGCACGAGCTGAGCGGTACGATCGTCGGCGTCGGCGCCGGGGTCGACGCGGGCCGTCTCGGCCAGCGCGTCGCCGTCGAGCCGCAGCGTCCCTGCGGGCATTGCCGGGAGTGCCGTTCCGGCGCGTACAACCTGTGTCCCCAGATGGAGTTCTACGCCACCCCGCCGATCGACGGTGCGTTTTGTGGGTACGTGCTCATCCAGGCGAACTTCGCCTACCCGATCCCCGACTCGGTGTCCTTCGAGGCGGCGGCGCTCTGCGAGCCGCTGTCCGTCGCCATCACCGCGATGCGCAAAGCGCGCGTGGCACCGGGGACCTCGATCCTCGTCGCCGGGGCCGGCCCGATCGGCATCATCTGCGCCCAGACCGCCAAGGCCTTCGGTGCTGCGGAGATCATCGTCACCGATCTCGTACCTGAGAAGCGGGAACGCGCGCTGAAGTTTGGCGCGACGCGGGTCATCGATCCCGTCGCGGAGGACATCACCGCTTTGCACCTTGACGTGAACGCTTTCGTCGATGCCACCGGTTCGCCGAAGGCGGTGTACACCGGGATCAAGTGCGTGCGCCCGGGTGGGGCCGCCGTACTCGTCGGGCTCGGCAACCCCGACCTGACCCTGCCGGTCGAACACATCCAGAACCTGGAGGTCTGCGTGACGGGCATCTTCCGCTACACCGACACCTGGCCGGCCGCCATTCATATGGTGTCCAGCGGCCAGGTCGACCTGGACTCGCTGGTGACGGGCCAGTTCGATCTCGACCACGTCGAGGCGGCGCTGAACGCCGACCTCGATCCCGCCTCCCTCAAGGCCGTGGTGTACCCGAACACGTGAAACACGGGGACAGGACAACTGTTTCACCTTGTCAACACCGGAAACAGCGGACTTGTACCCGTGGGAGCGGTACAATCAAGGCTCGTGAAAGGGGCGACGTGGGACGGGTGAGCAGCCGCGAGGCGGACCGGCGCCGGGACATGGTGACCGTGGCCAAGGCGTTTTACCAGCAGGGCAAGTCGAAGCTGGAGATCGCCGACGAGACCGGGATGTCCCGGTTCATGGTCGCCCGGCTGCTCGGCGAGGCCCAGGCGGTCGGCCTGGTCACGATCACCATCAACGTCGGCGAGGTGCTGCCCGACAACTCGCAGGCGTTGGCCGCGCACCTCGGCCTCGCCCGGGCCTCGGTCGTCGAGGTGTACGGTGA
>JAIRVA010000350.1 GCA_031254155.1 Propionibacteriaceae bacterium | reverse complement strand
CGGCCGGTTTTGGGCGCGTTTTCATGCTTTCGCGGTCACGGGGTGGGCCCCGGGGTGGGCCACAGGTGGGGTACGGGGGTACGGGGGCAGGGGGGATTTGGCAAAGGGCTATCTTAAATTGCGGGGAGGGAGTATTATGACATCACGTTCCGGGGCGGGACACCGCCGTGCGGGCGGTTGGTGCGGCCCCACTTGGGGGGCTGCCCAAGGTGACAAGGAGTTTTGGACGACCACAGAAGGAGTCGCATCATGGGGCGCAACGTAGCGATGACGCAGTCCGGTTTGACCGGAGTCGACCGGCGGCGAGCCGTTAGCGGTCGGAGGGCGGCCACCCCGGTCAGCCTGCTCACGGCTTGTCTCCTCATGGTGGCGGGGGTGGTCGTCGGCAACGTGCTGGTGACTCCACCCACGGCGGCGGCCGCACCGATTCCCACTTTGCAGCAAGCGGGCTGGGACCCGTCGTGGAAGAAGATCCCCGAGCTGAAGGCGGTCTGGCTGGGCACCGATGGCCGGCCGGTCGCGGATGGTACGCGGGTGTTGAGCGACCAGTCGGTCTATTGGACCTCCGACAACTCCACGGGTAACCCAGGCTCGGCCGTCGGCAACCGGGTGATGATGCTCGGTGAGTCGTACGACTTCACCCCGGACGCATCGAGTTACAAGACGCGCCCGGTCATGGCGTTCGAACGGACAGCCACGGGGACCCTCACGATGAGCACATTGAGTGGCTATTTGCAGTACTCGACGCTGGCGATGGCCCGGATCGGCGGCACGCGGACCAATCCCGACGGCCCTTTCTCGATGTACTTCTGGGCCCACGACGCGTCGAACTACATCAACTCGACGAGCTTCCTGGACTGCGGCAAGATCTCGGGTCTCGGCTCGGGTGGCTGGAACTCGGTCGTCCGGGTGACGGATGGCAGCCCCGACATCTACGTCGGTTGCATGGCTGGAACGCGCGCCGGCTCGGACTGGAAGAACATGACCCCTGGTTCCGGCTGGCACACGGCCACCGGTGGCGAGGGTGACCAGTTGACCGGGTACCTCTACATTCAGAACATGTGGGGCTCGCTTGATGACCAGAGCCAGACGAGTACGTCCATCAATGGGTCGACGCAGCAGTTCACCATCTGGGACCCGACGAGTGGCAGCTATGTGCAGTCGGGCCCGGTCCAGCCGCAGGATCTCGTGGTGGGATCCATTTCCCGGGATCGCTTGTTACTGGATGCGAGTGTGAGCGATGCCGCCTGCCCCTATGGTACCGATGGGAAGGGGAGAGGTTGTACGTACGCGTACGCGAGCATGGCGGCTGACTTCGGGCTGGACGCCACGGGGAGCATCTACATCTATGCCGGGGCCTCGATCAGCGCCAACAACACCCAGCGGGGGAACTCGTCGATCGTCCGGATCGTGCCGACCCGGGATGGCGCCGGCAACTTCGTCAACGGCAGCCAGGCCCAACCGTGGACGTACCGCGTCGTCAAAAAACTCACCCCGAGCCGGGCGGACTTCTACATCGACTCCGGCCAGTGGATGGTGGGCACGGGCGTCCACAACGGCAAGCTCCTCGGCAGCGGGTACGTCAACGCGTTCTACAACAACGACCCCGACGCGGCGATGGGCAACAACGCCGGGACTGCGGACTCCAAAGCCGTGGCCTCAGAGTCCGAGACGGCTTCCCGGATGGTCCGCCTCAACCCGGTGTCCGGCGTCATGGACCTGGTCGGACCCCAATCGACCGCGGACAACGCGGTCGTGGTCGACTCCAACAACGCGTCGGGTTACATCATGTCGCAGGTCAACGGTCGCGACTACCGCGACAATGCCAGCCCACAGATGCTGACGGTGATCAATGGGACGGTGTACAACGACCAAGCCGCCGACGGCAGTGTGGCGGGTGACCCGGGCCTCCCGGACCAGACGATGGCCCTCTATACGAGCGACGGCGTGTTGGCAGGCACTCAGACGACCGGCAGCGATGGCGGTTACTATTTCGTGGTGTCCGGCAACGGTGACTACTATGTGCGTCTGGTCCAGCCCCAGGTGGCGGGTTTCAATGCTATCCAGACGTACGGTGCCGCGGCGGACACGGTCAACGACGTCATGATGGCCTGTACCAACGGCAATCTTCGCGACGGCCAGTCCGGGGAGTGCGCTGGTGCGCTCGCGTTGCCGTACACCGACCCGGCCGTGACGGCCCTGGGGATGGCGACGGATCTGACGACCACGCCGATCTATGCCCGGGTGACGATGAACAGCGATTCTGAGCTCGCGACGGTTGACTTCGGCGTGTCGGCCCTGGGGTCGTACGGCGATGCGGCGGCGGGGCCGGCGACCGGTCCGGACGCGCCCGTCCACATCAATGGCACCGACCCCGGGGTCTGGCTCGGGGCCACGCTGGGTTCGTACACCGGCCCGGCGACGGATGGAACGGCCCACGCCGCGACCGATGACGGCGTGTACATCGACACGGCCGGGGGCAAGCTGCCCCTCGCAGGCAGCGTCCTGGCGGCCACCGGGACCTACCAGCTCGCCGCCGACGTGTCGGGTCCGGCGGCGGGTACGGCCCAGCTCGCCGGCTGGGTGACCGGGGCCGGCAACGCCACCTGGAACACGGCCGCCAAGTGGACGCCCACCGTCACGGGCAATGTGGCCAAGGGTAATTTCCAGTTCCAAACCTCCGGGCTGGTCACCGGGACGCCGGCGGTCCAGTTCCGCGCCAACGTCTCCCCGGTGGCGCAGGCCCAGCCCACGAACGCCCTGAACGACTACCAGGCGTCGGCGACGAGCGGGACCCTCTGGACAACTCCCGGCGAGGTGGAGGACTACGCGTTCACAATCGCCGACACGGTCTACCGGGCCGCCGCCCACACGACGGGTGGTACCGCGACGGTGACGGTTGACGGCCAGACGATCACCGCCAAACCGGCCACGGTCGTCGCCCCGGTTTCCAAGGGCGCCAAGGCCGCCACCAGCGTCTCCGTGGCGGCGACTGCGCCCGCCAACTGGCAGATCGTGGGGGCGACAATCGTGGACACCAAGACCGGCGCGGTTCTCGCGACCCCGACGGTCACCGCCGGCACGACCGCCACGATCACCTTCACCTCGCCCGCCCTGGGCGGCGACGTGACGGTCGACGTCGCGTACGCCCCCGTACCCGATCCGGCCCAGTCGACCCTGACGCTCGACCCGCCAAACGGGACGACCGGGGCCGGCCTCAACGTCACGGCCACCGCCTCGGTGGTGGACGCCAACCGGACGCCGCTGACCGGGATCACCGTGACCTTCACGAACAAGTCCCAGCCGACCACAACCCTGTCCGCGCCGACGTGCGTGACGGTGAACGGTGTCTGTGCGGTCACGATCACCTCGGCCACGGCGGGAACGTACACGGACGAGCTGGCGGCGACCGTCCCGGTCAACAGCCAGGCCCGCCCGATCACGAACTCCCCGCAGACGGTGACGTTCACCGCGGGCGGGCTGTCGGTGGCGAACTCCACGTTCACGGTCGCGCCGACGGCCAACCTGGCGAACCAGTCGACCTGGCGGACGGCCGACGGGGTGGCGTCCTACACCGGTACGCTGACCGCGCACGACGCGACCAACAACCCGGTCACCGGCCTCACGCTCGCCGACATCAGCTTCACGGCGTCGCGGCCCGACATCGTCGTCACGGACGTCACGGATGTGGGCGACGGGACGTACACCGTGACGTACACCTCTAAGGTGGCCGGTACCGCGACCGCGAGCCTCACTTACAAGCACACGCCGATCGGCACGAGTGCGCCGGTCCCGTTCGCGGCGGGCGCCCCGTCGACCGGCCCGTTCACCAACTGCCCGGCGGGCCTGACCGGGACGAGCCTCAGCGTCGACAAGACCCAGCTCGCGGCCGGCCAGACGGCGGCGGCGACGGTCCTGGTCACGGACCAGACCTGCAACCCGCTGTCCGGCGTCGCGGTGACGTTCACGCTTGACCCGGGGACGAACGCGAGCCTGGTCACGACCCTGGGTGTGACCGGCGCCGATGGCAAAGCCACGGCCACGGTGACGGATCTGACCGCCGAAACGGCGACCCTCCGCGCGGCCATCCCGGCGGGCGAGATCTCCTCGGCAAAGAACATTACTTTCACCGCCGGCGCGTTCAACGCCGCCCGCTCGGCCTTCGCGGTCACCCCGGTGGTCACGCCGGGCGACCCGTCGGCCTGGCCGGTCGCGGACGGGATAGCGTCGTACACCGGTTTGCTGACCGCGCGCGATGCGAACGGCAACCCGGTCACCACCCTGACGGCGGGCGACCTCGTCTTTTCGGCCCCGGCCACCGTCACCGTCTCGCCCGTGACGACTGGCGGCGACGGGATGTACCAGGTGACGTACACGTCAACCATGGCCAGTGCCACGCCGACCGCCAGTGTCCGCGTCCAGGGGACGAGTGTGGGTACGGCCCTGCCGGTCCCCTTCCAGGCCGGGGCGCCGGCCGACGGCCCGGTGCTGTGCAGCGGCGGCCGGACGGGGACGAGCCTGACGGCCAGTCCGGCGACGCTGACGGTCGGTGAACTGTCGACCGTGACCGCGCTGGTGACGGACCGGAACTGCAACCCGGTCGCCGGGGCGACGGTGACGTTCACCGCGTCCGGCGGCGACCTGGGGGCGACCACGGGGACGACCGGGGCGAACGGCCAGGTGACGACCACCCTCGGCGAAACGACGCCCGAGACCGTCACCGTGAACGCGACCGCGACCAAGGCCGGTCCGACAGTCGCTGTGGGGACGGCGGACGTGACCTTCGAAGTCGGCGTCCTCTCCCCGGCGGACTCCGTTTTCACGGTGGACCCCGCGGTTGACCTGGGCGATCCGTCCACCTGGGTGACGGCCGACGGCGTGGGGGCCTACACGGCCACCCTCGCAGCGAAAGACGCCAACGGCAACCCGCTGACTGGCCTCGCGCTGGCTGATATCAGCTTCGCGGCGTCGGGGACCGGTATCGTCGTGTCCGGAGTCACGGATCACCACGACGGGACCTATACCGCGACGTATGTCACGACGGTCGCGAGCGCCAGTCCGGTCGCGACGGTGACGTACCAGGGGACCCCGGTCGGGGCGGCGCTGCCGATCCCGTTCCGGGCCGGACCACCGTCGGCCACGTGCCCGGACCCGGCGAAGGTGACGTCGGTGACGGTCACCCCCTACCAGGTGGGTGTCGGTGTGACGGCGACCGCGACCGCTCTCATCACCGATCAGTATTGCAACGCGGTCGCGGGCTGGCCGGTGACGTTCACCGTGGACGGGGCGGCGACGCTGGCTCCGACCGCAACCGTGTTCACGGACGCGGAGGGCAAAGCGGTGGTGCAGGTCACGGATGACCAGCCAGAGACGGTCACGGTGACGGCGGCGGCCGGGGGGGCCGAGGTCACGGCCCAGGTGACGTACGAACTCGGTGGTTTCTCCCCGACCGAGTCGGACTTCGAGGTCAGTCTTGACACGACCGGCCAAGCGGTGGGTGACGGTTCCTACACCTTGACGTTGACCGCCAGGGATAGTAACGGCGTCCCGCTGACCGACCTTGACGAAGCCGACATCAGCTTCACCGTCTCTAACCAGTATTACGACGTGTCGCCCATTGCGAACGGCGGCGACGGGACGTACACCGTCACGATCACCTCCGACGTGGCGGACGCAGCCGCGACGGCGACGGTCACCTACCAGGGCAGCCCGGTGGCCGCCAAGACGGGCGCACACGCGGGGGAGACCCAGCTCCCGGTCCCGTTCGTGGCCGGCGCGGCGAGCGCGAACCCGGCCTGTGTGGCGCCGTACACCCGGGGGACCGGTGTCATGGTCACCCCGGCGAGCCTGCCGGTGGCCGGGCTGGCCACCGTGACGGCCCTCGTCACCGACCAGTTCTGCAACCCGCTCGCGGGAGCGGACGTGACCCTCGTCCCGGACGGTGCGGCGACGGTGGCCCCGGCGACCGCCCAGACGACGGGGGCGGATGGGACGGTGACCGCCACGGTGACCGACACGACGGCCGAAGCGGTCACCGTCACGGCGACCACGCCGGAGATCACGGCCGGTACGACTTCAGTGACGTTCACCACGGGCCCGGTCGCGCTCGACCTGTCCACGTTCACGGTGACGCCCGACGCGACCCAGCCGGCGAATGTCCAGACCGCCGATGGTACCGCGTACTACACGGCGACGCTGACCGCGCTGGACGCGTACGGCAACCCCGTGACCAACCTGGATGTGGCGACCATCGAATTTGCGGCCTCGGCGACGTACATCGCGGCGTCCGACGTCACCAACGAGGGCGACGGGCGGTACACGGTGCGGCTCACCTCGACGGTGGCCGATGCGGCGGCGACAGAGACGGTGACGGTGGACGGCGACCTGGTGGGCGAGGCCCTGCCCGTCCCGTTCCAGGCCGGTGCCCCCGCGGCGGCGACGGTGTGTCCGAGCGACTCGCCGTACCTGGCGGTCACCGGGCTGGCGGCCGACCGGGACTCGTTGCCCGTCGGCCAGACCGCGAACGTGTTCATCGTGATCACGGACGCCTACTGCAACCCCGTCGCGGGGGCGACGGTGGACGTGACCGCCGCCGGCGTGGGCGCCGCGGTGGCCCCGACGCCGGTGACGACGGACGCGGGCGGCGAGGCGACGACTCAGGTGACCGCGTCGGCCCGCGGCGTGGTGACCGTGACCGCGCTCATCGGGGCGGTCCCGTTCGGTGAGACCGATGTGGAGTTCACCCTGGGCGCGGCCTCGGCGGCGACATCGGCCTTCACGGTCGACCCGGCGGTTGACCCGGGCGACGACAGTGGGTGGCCGGTCGCGGGCGCGGGCTCGTACACGGGGACCCTGACGGCCAAAGACAGCGACGGCAACGTGCTGCCCGACCTCGACCTGGGCACGATCCAGTTCCCGGGGCTGGAGAGCTTTGTCACCGTCGGGGCGATCGACAACCAGGCTGGCGGGGTCTACGTGGTGACGTTCACCTCCAAGGTGGCCGATCCCAGCCTGACGGTGACGGTCGCGGTCGCCGGTACCTCCATCGGGACGGCCCAGCCGATCCCGTTCGCGGCCGGGGCGCCGGCGCTCCACCCGGTGTGCCCGCTGCCGGGCGAGGTGGGGACGCACCTCGCGGTGGTACCGGACCGGCTCCCGGTGGGCGAGTCGGCCACGGTGACCGCGTACGTGACCGACGTCAACTGCAACCCGGTGGGCGAGGAAGACGTGTTGTTCGCGCTCGCGGCGCCGACGCAGGGGTCGCTCGACGAGACGGCGGTCACGACCGGGGTGGACGGCTACGCGCGAGTGTTGCTGATGGACGCGAAGGCGGAGTCGGTGGGCGTGGGCGCGGAGATCGCGGCCGGCGCGCTCACGGATGTCACGGTCACGTTCTACGACGAGAACCCGCCGGTGGCGCCGACGATTACCACCCCGGCCGCCGGGCTGGTGACGAACGCCGCCTCGCTCGTCATCGCGGGTGATTCCGGCCAGGCGGGTGCGACCGTGACGGTGACGGCCGGCGGTACGACCGTGTGTACGGCGACGGTCGCGGCGGACGGCCCGTGGTCGTGTACGGCCACGCTCGCCGAGGGCACCTATGACCTGGTGGCGACCCAGACCAACGCGGCGGGGACCGAGTCCGACC